>JAAYJG010000311.1 GCA_012523055.1 Ruminiclostridium sp.
CATGAAGCTTATTGCTTCTTGTTTAGCCATAATCAACAACCTCCCGAACGTATGTTTTCATATAAATTATACCAAACATGAGTTCGTTATACAAGAGATTACTGATTAAAAGTCATAGTCATTTTACTATATATCCTATGTTAAAGCAACGGATTCTGACAGTGGTGATTCCGTAAAAGAGAGTTTAGATGTGCCTTCAAAATCATATGACTTCAGCCTGGATTTGAGCGGCTTTACAGGCGGAACTATAACGCTTGTGGCAGGCGATGTTGCCGGAAATGAGCAGACACAGATCATCAATATTTTTACTGTGACATGTAACCTGAACGGAGGAAATATAAGTGGAAACAATAGCAACCTTGTTTCACAGGTTATTGAAAACCAATGCGCAGTAAGGCCAGCAGATCCGCAAAAGTCGGGGTATACCTTCGAGGGCTGGTATAAGCAGGGCGAATCTGTACCCTATGATTTTACAACTCCCATAACAGAGGATACAGAGCTTGTTGCCCATTATACTCTTGTGAACGCTGAAATACCAACCATCGTCACGGATATTTCCCCCACCGAAATAGCCTATACCGCAGGCGACACGGCTGAAGCCTTGACGGTATCGGCTTCAGTTTATGACGGAGGGACGCTTTCCTACCAGTGGTATTCCAATATTTCCAACAGTGCCATTGGCGGTACGGTCGTAGGTACGAACTCGGCTGCTTATACTCCTGATACTTCAGAAACCGGAACGCTTTATTACTACGTTGTGATAACCAACACAATTCCTGACAACGACGACGGCGGTAATAAGACCGCAACAGCGACCTCCGCTGTAGCGAGGGTAACGGTGAATCCTGACCTGACTCCGATCTACGCGATCTCGTTGAACACTTCGGGAACATATACTTTTACTGCCGCGACTGAAGGCTACGAAACGCAGGCGGCGAAAAACGTCATCATAACGAATATGGGTAACCGGGACACCGGGGTGATCTCGCTTGGGCTTTCCGGCGCGAATAGCGATGATTTTAACCTATCTTCGCTCAGCATTCCTAATATTGCCACCGGCAGCAACACCACATTCACAGTAGCCCCCGATATCGGACTTGGGGCGGGAACATACACTGCCAGGGTTTCTGTAACCAGCGCAGTCTACAGTGAAATTGACGAAAGCTTTGATGTGAATTTTACAGTGAATGCCTTCACTCCGGTTAAGCAGAAACAGACCATTACCTGGAGCCAGAGTAATTTCACCGCCACCGAAGGCGACAGCCCAATAACCTTAAACGCCTCTGCCAACAGCGGTTTGACCGTGAGCTACAGTTCAGATAACACCGCTGTCGCTACGGTTTCCGGTAACACCCTGACCATCGTCGGTGCAGGTACGGTAACGATCACCGCCTCTCAGGCAGGCAATGCCAGCTACAACGCCGCGGCGAATGTGACCAGGACGATTACTGTTAATGCCCGCAGCAACAATGACGACGATGATGAAGAGGAATCCAGCAGTGGCGGCTCATCGACCACGCCGGGCAGTACCACGATTGAAATCGGCGGAACCAAGATTCAGCCCCATCCCGGTCAAACACCGATGCTCAATACTGACGGCAGCCAAACCCTGCCTAAAGGCGGATCAATAACCATCACCCCAACCACAGAAAGCAACACAGGCGATGCTCCAATCGTCACATTCAACGTTCCATCAGGAACAACGGTTGGTCAGGATGGCAGTGTAATTATACCGGAAACTGGCAATGTAACCATAACGATAACGACTCCGTCTGCCGATCCCGACAACCCGGGTGGTAAAACCATCGTAACCGTTACTGTTCCAGGCGGCTCGTATATCAGCGGGGACGGCACAATAACCACAGGCAGCGGCAGTGCACAGCTTACGCTTCCTGACAACAGTGCAAGCATCAGCCTGCCTCAGGGCACGACTGTAACCCCGAACGGCATAATAACTACAGGCAGTGGTAGTGCCAACCTCACGCTCCCCGGCAATAGTGCAAACATCAGCCTGCCCCAAGGAACGACCGTAACCCCGGATGGCACAGTCACCATTCCAAACAGCAGCGGTGCGTCCGTTTCTCTGCCCGGAGGCTGTACCTTAAGCGCAGCACCAAACAGCGTTATTATCCTGGATGAAGCCACGCCGCTGGGCTACTATGTAGTGTTCGACAATCCGTTTGCCGATGTTAACGAAAACAACTGGTTCTATAACAATATGGAATTTGTCAATACAGGTGGCCTGTACCTCGGAACGAGCGACACAACCTTCAGCCCCAGTTCTCCTATGACCAGGGATATGTTTGTCACCGTGCTGCACCGTCTGGCCGGAAGCCCGGACACCTCAGGCCTGCCGCAGAATTTCACCGATGTGGCGGCTGATGCCTATTACGCCGAGGCGGTGAAATGGGCGGCGGCCAACGGTATCACCAGTGGCACGGCAGCGGACAAATTTTCCCCGGACGATTCCATCACCCGCGAACAGGCAGCGACATTCTTTTATAACTTTGCCAAAGCCATCGGCGCTATCCCTGACAAACAAGGCGATTCTCCGGAGTTTGCCGATATGGACAAGGTATCGTCATGGGCTCTTGACGCTCTGCACTACTGCACGGACGCAGGCATTCTCGTCGGAAAACCTGGTAACCTGCTTGACCCTCAGGCCAAGGCCAGCCGCGCTGAAGTTGCCGCCATGTTCCACCGCTTTGTGCTGTTACTGGCGGGGAAGAACCCTTGACAGCCACTGCTGTCAGAGGACAGAACAGAGTTATGACTTCATCTGACAGCAAGGCTTACCGCAAGCAACACTAATCATATGGAATTCAACAGAAAACAGAACAGCGATATCAAAAAACCGGCATGGCTTTCAAACAAGCCAGCCGGTTTTTTCCAACCATACGAACCATACTATTCCTTCATTTCCTGACCAGCCTTCTTCAGTTTTTAGACAATGGATTAAGAAGAAATCAACCTCAAGATTTCGTCGTGCTGATAGATCAGCATTTCTTGTTCTGAACAATGCTCTATGGTATGATGGGATCATAAAAAACACGGTTCGTCATATTACGCAAAAGATAAAAAACGGGTGAGGTCTATGAGAAAAATATTCGTCATATTGTTATTACTGTCTGTTCTGTTAGCATCCTGCAGCGGGAAAGAACGGGAGGCAGTAAACATGAACCAAATTGATAATCAAAGCAACCAAACCGGTAACAAAGACTTTCCAGCCGCGCTTAAACCCTCTGAAGCACCGCCGGTATTCAGTCAACCAGAGGGTATTCCACAAACTGATCCAGGCAAAACAGCGAAACCGGGTTCCATTGAGCAATTCAAGGCGGGGTCTGATATAAACAATGGGAATGCCACGCTTCCAAAACTACAAGACCAAACCCCGGGTGATCAACAAGCCATACAAAGCGATAAGTACATCGGCCCTGAAATACCCGGTGTAATACCTCAAATACAAAAGGCTGCATTCTGGATCAGCCGGTATCAGTCTGCCGATGAAAGGATACTAAGTCAAAATGAAATAGCGTTATATAATGCGGGTAATTTTCAACGTCTGTCTTTTCTATCCGATCTGGCCGATCAACCCGTGAACCTGTCTGGCGAAGAAGTGCGCCAATGGGTTCAAGTGCTGAGTAACCCTTCGTCTTCCATCCGTTACGATGAAAACGGAAAGGAATACAAGGCTGCTGATTATGATGCGATGAAGCAGAACTTAAATCTGGAAGCGATACCTGCAAACGTTACAGTGCAGTATGGAATCACTGTGAACAGAACCTTGATGCGAACCTGGCCCTGTGCGAAAGGCTCCTTCTCCAAGCCAACTGATCAAAGGAGCGATTATTTTGTTGAAACTGCCGTTTATCCTGCAGAACCGGTTTCCATATATCATGTCAGTAAGGATGGAAAATGGCTGTTTGCGGGCATATACCATTACACAGCCTGGATATCAGCTGAAGATGTGGCGTTATGCACTAAAGATGAATTGGTACAGCTTCAGGCAAATCCAAACAAACTGGTTATCAAGGAAGCAAAGCTTTTCACACCTGAAACAGTCGACAAACGAATTTCACAGATACAGCTGGATATGGGTGTTTCCCTACCCATCCAGAATGAAAATCAGAAGGAATATTCCGTGGCTTATCCGGTAAAGGATGATAGCGGAAACCTGGAATATGTCTCTGTGAAGCTTGCTCAATCTTCCGAGGTTTCAAAAGGCTATTTGGATTATACCACCGCTGGGGTGCTGAATCAGGCATTTAAGTTCATCGGTGAGCCATATGGCTGGGGAGGAATGAACAACACGAGGGACTGCACGGCTTTTCTGGTGGACATTTACCGATCCTTTGGCATCCGATTACCCCGAAATTCCGATCAACAGGAGCAAATCACAGGTGCCATATCTTTGAAAGGCAAAGATCGCATCGAGCGTTTGCAGATCATAGAAAGCCTTCGCCCCGGTTCCACTCTTTACATGCCGGGGCATGCCATGATGTATTTGGGGGAATATGAGGGTAAACACTACATCATTCACGATGTAGCATCGGTTTATGAAAAAAACAAGGGGGGAGAGCTGAAGCAGATCGTTTTGTATCAGGTTGCAGTCACTCCACTGGAGGTATTTAACTCAAAAGGAACCGAATATATCATGCTTCTGTCCAATGTGGCAGAGCTTGAATAGTGAAACATATTGGAAAAGGGTTATAGGTTCAGAGATAAACAGGCGCTGCTTATTAAAAGAGCATACAATCTGTGAAAGCAGAAACCTCTAACCTGCTGCAAAAGTATCTCAGGAGAAACAAATGAATCATAAAAGAAACGCATTGTTGTTTACAATTATCATATCAGTTCTTATGCTGTTGGGCGGATGCAAGAAACCGGAGGCACCCGCGGGAAATCCTGCAGATGAGATTCAAAGCACGACTCCTGCTCCAACCCCTATTCCCGGAGCGCAGCAGGAAAACCAGGATGTTCCGGCTACGGCTGCTCCGGGCGAAGCCTCGGGGGTTCATGTTTCTGACCCAGGCGAAGACTCGAATGTTCCGGTTACAGGTATCCCGGGTGAAGATGAACCCGGTAAAGTGGACAAGCCCATTCAACAGATCCAGGGTCTGGTTCGCATGGAGGATATCGATCCCGAAATTGCTATTGAGTTAAGATATGCTACAACCGATAATTTTACAAAACAAAAGGTTTACCCTTTAGACATCTGCGTGCTGCAAAAACAGACAGCCGAGAAGCTGGCAAAAGCCAATGCCGAGCTGATGCGGTTGGGATACCGCATCAAGGTATGGGATGCTTACAGGCCATTGGCCGTACAACGGATATTCTGGGAACTTGTGCCCGATTCAAAGTTTGTTGCGAACCCGGATAAAGGCGGCTCCAAACATAATCGTGGTACTGCCGTGGATGTTACACTCATAGATATGGAAGGGAATGAACTGGAAATGCCGTCGGGCTTTGACGACTTTTCCGGGAAGGGATCCAGGAACAATGCCGATATGACCGAGATAACCAAAAAGAATATGCAACTGCTAACCGATGCTATGGTCAGGAATGGCTTTACCACCATCACATCGGAATGGTGGCACTATAATGACAGCGATTCCGATAAATTTGAGGCGATTGATGTGAATTTGGAGGAATTCCTGCAAGGAGACGCTCCCAATGACGATAACGGCCTGGTGATAGACCCGTATGCCGACAAAATAGACCGTATTCCCGGCATAGGAAACTCGCAACAGGTTTTACTGGTCATCGCCGATGGCGCTGATGTAATAAAGGCCGAAGCCCGTGCTTATGAAAAGATCAATGGAAGCTGGCAGCCGTCATTTGAACCGATGCCCGCAGTGCTAGGTACAAATGGCCTTTCATACAACAAGAAAGAAGGAGACAGAAAATCACCCATAGGGGTGTATCCTCTGGAAAGAGCCTTTGGCAGTGTTGAGAACCCTGGCACAAAGCTTACTTATACACAATTTTATCAAAATGATTTTTGGGTGGATGACATTCAATCTGAATTCTATAATACCTTCCAAAAAGGCCCTTCCAACGGAAGATGGAGCTCCGCGGAAGACTTGTTTGCCATAGGCAACAGGTACAAATACTTTGCTGTGGTAGAATATAACACGGTTAACCCGCTTCCCGGGGCCGGGAGCGCGATCTTTCTGCATGTCTGGAAGGATCAGAGCAGCCCGACAGCAGGCTGTACCGCATTTTCCGAGGAAAACCTGCTGAAAATCATGCGTTGGCTGGATCCCGCGCAAAAACCCGTGCTGGCTCAATTCCCGGCAAACGATTTAAAGTAGTTTTACGCTCTTTCAGAACGAAGTGAAGGGAGCCGTCCATTGAATGAAAAACGCCGCTGCGCTTGGAATTTTTACATAGCGGTGTGCCGAGACACTCTGTTTCAAAGATAAAAGTATGGGGGTGCTGAAATGACAATTCGGGAAGCAGAAAAATCCGATCTGGAAGGATTGCTGGAGTTGTATCTGCATTTACATGAAAATGAAAAACCATCGGTTACACCAGAGCTTATTTCATTATGGGATGAAATGATTCAAGACCCTGATTATCATTTGATGGTTGGTGAGGTTGACGGGAAGCTGGTTTCCAGCGTAACGCTTGTAGTTGTTAAAAACCTTACCCGCGAGTTAAGACCATACGCACTCATTGAAAATGTTGTTACGCGCAGGGAGTATCGGTGCCGTGGTTATGCGCGGGCATTAATGCAAAAAGCCACAGAGAAGGCACGGAGTGCGAACTGCTATAAAATCATGCTGCTTACCGGAGCCAAGGTGGAAAGTACTCTTCGCTTTTACGAAAAATGCGGCTTTAACCGCAAGGATAAAACCGCA
This sequence comes from Ruminiclostridium sp., assembly GCA_012523055.1. Taxonomy (GTDB): domain Bacteria; phylum Bacillota; class Clostridia; order DSM-8532; family DSM-8532; genus JAAYJG01. The sequence goes on from JAAYJG010000311.1 coordinate 6,864, forward strand.
TTCATCTTATGGCTTTGACGTGCTCCCATCTATCATATTGCGACTGGGACGAACTCTCATCTATTGTGACTGACGAACTCAGTCATCTTATTAAGTCAATGACATACTCCCATCCACCATATTAAGTCAATGACATACTCCCGCCTATCTTAACCGTGGTTTTACTCGGCAGCCATCGCATCAGCTTTTGTTTCATGAACTGTTCCACGAGGGTGCTGCGGCGGTGCATAAATGGAGTACAGTTTCAAGGGAATACTGCCGGTATTAATTAAGTTATGCCATGTTCCCGAAGGGATGATAAAGGCAAAGTCATCATAAACCATCCTCTGGAAATCCAGGTTTTTCTGGCTGTCACCCATCATCACCAGCCCTTCCCCCTGCTCGATGCAGATGAACTGGTCAACCTCGTGATGAATCTCAAGACCGATGTCTTCTCCCGGGTTTAAACTCATCAGTGTAACCTGTAAGTGGTTTCCTGTCCATAAAGCCGTTCGAAAAGCAGTGTTCTGCACAGCGGCATCATGGATGTTCACCGCATAGGGCGCAGGCCCATAATCCTTCAGTTCAATGTAAGCGCCCTGCTGCGCTGGATCATACAGGGGATAAAAGGGCCCCAGATACTGGTTTGAATAGTATTCGTTCATCATCGGAGGATTCACTGCATATGGTTGCTGATTCATTGCATAGGGAGAGACTGGGGAGTTTGGATATAGGTTTGTCTCATAAGGAGAATAGAGGTTGTTCATTTGCATAGTATTGGCATAAGGGTAACGATTCATCATGTTCATATTTCTCATTCCTTTCATTCACTGGCAGGCCAGCGGTACGAATCGCCAACCTGCTCAGGGCAGATTCTACCACGGGCCAGGAGTCTTTCATCCGCTATAATATGGTATGATTTATGTTAAGTGAATGTGCCATGGGTTACTCCTGCGAAACCTTAGCAGGTTTCACAGGAGTAACCCATGGCCAGGTTTTCATCAGAAAAATACACGAACTGGAGAAGATATTACCGACCATATATGTTATAATACAATTGCAAATCTGCAGACATAAGCCATATTGCGGCCAGGATCAGGCCTTGGAACTGGAATATAACCGCGATGAACAATTAAGCGATATTTTTTCTCTGCAAGAAAAAGAAAGTTGGGGGTATTATGAACGAAAAAATTCTTTTGAACGATGGCTGGGAATTTGCCAAAAGCAGTTTGGAAACCACAAATACAGATTCTCTTGAGTTTAAACCGGTTGATCTGCCGCACGACTGGCTGATATATAATGCCCTCGACCTTTATGAAAACAGCATTGGCTGGTATCGCAGGCGTTATACATACGATGCGCGGGCCGAACATGTGCTTCTTTACTTCGAGGGTGTTTACATGGATTCCACCCTTTATGTAAACGGAAAAATGGTCGGAGAGTGGAAATACGGTTACTCTTCCTTTGAGCATGAGATCACGCAAGCCCTGGTAACAGGAGAAAACGAGATCCTTATGAAGGTCGTACACCATAGCCCTAACAGCAGATGGTATTCCGGTGCGGGTATCTATCGCAATGTATGGCTGAAAACCAGGCAAAGCAGCTATATTGTTACCGACGGCATTTATGTTTCACCCCGCCAAACATCCAATGGGTGGGAAGTTGAAATAGATACGGAAATGGGTCTTTGCAGTGAGGTTCAGCTTTCTCATACCCTCTGGTATGGGGATGAAATTGTTGCTGCCGCAAAGAGTACAGTAGGTATAAACACATCCGCGGAGGCTTGTTTGCAGGCCGGTTCAGAGGGAATGTGCCAAATACCGGCTGCCAGAACAAAGCACCGTTGCACGCTGACCGTCGCTCATCCATTGCTGTGGTCTACTGAAAGGCCTAACTTATACCGACTTACAACCGAATTGCATTCATGTGAAAATGCTATCACTAAACAGGCGGAAAAAATCGAATCCATCACACAAAACATTGGCTTTCGCACAATAGTTTTGGATCCAAACAAAGGGCTTGTGTTGAATGGTAAAAAAGTAAAACTGAACGGGGTCTGCGAACACCATGACCTTGGAGCGCTGGGGGCAGCTTTTAATAAGGCAGCCTTGCGCAGAAGGTTTGAAATATTGCAGGAAATGGGCGTTAACGCCGTAAGAACAGCCCACAACATGCCTGCGCCTGAATTGATGGATCTGGCAGATGAGGTGGGAATGCTGGTGATGACCGAAGCCTTTGACATGTGGGAAAGGCCAAAGAACACCTATGATTACGCAAGGTTTTTCAGGCAATGGGCTCATCGGGACATCAAAAGCTGGGTCATGCGGGATCGCAACCATCCAAGCCTTTTTTTGTGGAGCATCGGTAATGAAATCTATGATACCCACGCCGATGAAAGAGGCCAGGAAATCACCCGGATGCTTCGTGATTACGTAGCGGAGTTTGACCCGAAGGGCAACGCGGCCATTACTATCGGCTCCAATTACATGCCCTGGGAGAATGCCCGCAAATGCGCCGATATTTTAAAAATAGCAGGATATAATTATGCCGAAAGGTATTATCAAAAACACCATGAAGAGCATCCCGACTGGGTGATCTATGGCAGCGAAACAAGCTCTGTGGTTCAAAGCCGGGGTGTGTACCATTTCCCATACGAAAAATCCATCCTGGCTGATGATGATGAGCAATGCTCATCTTTGGGCAACAGCCAGGTCAGCTGGGGAGCAAAGTCACCCGAAGCCTGTATTGCAGCCGAAAGGGACGCGGACTTTTCATTGGGACAATTCCTGTGGACAGGTTTTGACTATATCGGTGAGCCCACGCCATACCATACAAAAAACTCTTTTTTCGGGCAAATCGATACCGCGACCTTTAAAAAAGACCCGTTTTACATTTACCAGGCAGCATGGACGGACTATCAAACCAGACCCATGGTTCATATCCTGCCATACTGGGATTTCAACCCGGGACAGATCATTGATGTAAGGGTTATCTCCAACGCGCCGAAGGTTGAGCTGCAGCTGAACGGTAAACCTGTGGGTACCCATGATATCGATTTTTCACAGGGAACCCAATTCTTCGGCTGGTGGAAGATACCTTTTGAGAAAGGTGAGCTGAAGGCGATCGCTTACGATGAAACGGGCAGGATGATAGCTGCATGCATCCGTAAATCCTTTGGTGAAGCGAAGCGAATATGCCTGAAGGCTGATAGGGAACGGCTTGTCGCTAACGGGACAGACCTGATATTTGTTGAGATTACCACGGAGGATGAGAACGGCAATCCGGTGGAAAACGCGAATAACCGTGTACAGGTTGAAGTCACTGGAGCGGGTCGACTGGTTGGTTTGGATAATGGGGACAGCACTGATTATGATCAGTATAAGGGCTTGAGCAGAAGGCTGTTCAATGGTAAGCTGATGGCCTTGATAGGGGCAACAAAGGCCTCCGGAGAGATCCAGGTTCAGGTGCGTTCCCTTGGGCTGGAAAGCCGAACCCTGACATTCGAAGCCATTCCTGCGCCTGAGAAGGAGCTCGCGGGGGTTTCCTGCCTTATCAAGAATGAAAATATGCCCTGTGTGATGGGCAGTTTTGAAGAAATTCCTTTGCGCAAGATAGAGCTTTCCAGCGATTTGGGACAGGTTTTCAGTACGTCAAAAAGAGAGATTCTTGTAAAAGCCAGTCTATATCCTGAAAACACCTCTTATCGCGAGGTGGAATGGAGCGCGGTGAATGACACCGGAATTATATCCAACATTGCGAAGGTCGAAGCCTCTGGCCTTGAAGCGAAGGTAACAGCCCTTGGCGACGGGGAATTCCGCCTTCGCTGCACCAGCAAAAACGGTTCTTCCAAAATAAAGCTTATCTCTGCGCTGGAATTTAAAGCGGATGGTATTGGAATCGCATATAAGGATCCCTTTGGTTTTATCACCGGCGGGCTTTATGATTACAGCAAGGGTGAGGTTGGGAACGGTAACGATAAAGGGGTGGCTACCAGCAGGGACGGGGAGACCCATGTGGGGTTCCGCAACCTGGATTTCGGAAGCTATGGCTCCGATACCATCACCATACCAATATTTGCCTTGAATGATGATGAATACCCGCTTCAGATCTGGGAGGGGATGCCCGGCGAAGCCGGAAGCCAGCTGCTGGCTGATGTTGTTTACCAACGGCCATCCATCTGGAATGTTTACCAGGAGGCAACATGGCGGTTGTCAAAGAAGCTTTGCGGAATCACCTCAATTTGCTTTGTACTGAACAATAAGGTACATATCAAGGGTTTTTCCTTTGAAAAGCAGAGCAGGGCATTCGAACGAAACCTTGCCACGCAAAGCGATCATATCTATGGTGATTCCTATATCCTTCGTGAGGACAGGGTAGAGGGCATCGGCAACAATGTTTCGCTGGAGTTTGAAAACCTGGACTTTGGGCAGGAAGGTGCTTCCAGGCTTGTTGTCTGCGGAAGCTCTCCTATTGAAAAGAACACCATCCAAATTCGGTTTGCCAACGAAGACGGCAGCGTAAATCAACTGGTAGAATTCTTGCAATCAGACGGTTATATCGAGCGGGAATTTGAACTGGAAAGGGTTACCAATAACCGGAAGGTCACATTCCTGTTTCTGCCCGGCAGCCATTTCGATTTTGCCTGGTTCAGGTTTGAACGCTGAAACAGCATGAACCCTTTCTAAGAGCAGGATGAAAAAGCACGGAGATGAAAAAGCTTGTCCATTGCAGGCTTTTTTTGTGAAGATCACTGCGATGCTCATAGAAACGAACGATTCACCAAAAGCCGGTACAAAAACAAACTCGCAGAGAATAATCGCATATCATGCGGTAAACGATAACAAGGATATCGGAAAGAGGGTGTTATCATGATAGAGCTGAAGGAAAACGTCAGAACGGGATGGAAGTTGGAAAACACTTATGCTGCCTTGCCGGAGGTTTTTTACAGCAGGGTGGGCCCACCGCTGACCAATTAAACCTCATGCAGCAGCTTTTGCATATTCTCTTCATCTAGGGGCTTGCTATACAAATATCCCTGGAAGTAGTCGCAGTTTTTAGCAACCAGATAATCCAGCTGAACCTGGGTCTCCACCCCTTCGGCTACAACTTCAAAGCCCAGCTCATGCGCCAGATCGATAATGTTCCCAACAATGAGTTTCTTACGATCCTGAATTCTGTCGATAAAAGTTTTATCTATCTTCAGGGTTTGAATGGGGAGCGTTTGAAGATTATTCAGGGAAGCATACCCTGTTCCGAAGTCATCCAGCGCCACTTTTATTCCAAGGCTGTTCAGCTGCTGAATCACTGCAATGATTTTCTCCGGATAAGAAATGAATATTGATTCGGTGATTTCAATTTCCAGATACTTTCCTTCAAAACCTGTTTCATTCAGCATTTTCTTCACCATCGGAACAAAATTGGGCTCTATCATTTGCATAACTGATATATTGACAGATATCACCGGCTTAACCTGACAGAACTTCTGCACGGATACCATTTTTGACAGAGCTGTGCGGAGGATCCATTGGCCCATTTCTATGATAAATCCTATTTCTTCAGCTATCGGAATAAACTGGATGGGGCTTATCATGCCCAACTCCCTGGAATTCCACCTTGCCAGTACTTCAAACCCTCTGAGCGATTTTGTGTCACAGTGGTATAATGGCTGATAAACAAGAAAAATTTCATTGTTTTTCAAGGATGATTTAAGGCACTGTACCATTCGAACTTTCTGTACGACTTTTTCCTCCATACGGTTCGTATAGAATTGAATAGCGTTCTTTTGATTATTTTTTACCTCATAAAGGGCAATGTCCGCATTTTTTAGAAGCTCTACAGGGTTCGCGCCATCTTTGGGATAAAGGGTGATGCCGCAACTAAAGCTGATAAATATGCTCTTCTGTTTCACGGTTATCGCTTCAAGAAAAACTTTCCGAAAACTCTCCACATATTTCAAAAGGTCTTCCTGCGAAAGGTTGCGCAGTACAAGCAATGCGAATTCGTCTCCTCCAAAACGCGCTAATATATCTTCCGGATGAACAAGCTTTTTCCATCGGCGGGAAATAACTTTCAAAACCTCATCACCAAAGCTGTGCCCCATGGTATCATTGATCATTTTAAAGTTGTCCAGGTCGATGAAGACAAATGCAAAGCTTTTCTTTTCGGAATTCGGATTGGTCAGCAGATTCATCCGATCGATCATCATTTTTCGGTTGGGCAGCTCTGTAAGGCTGTCATGATAGGCGATATGCTGCAATACCTTTTCTTTCTTTTCCAACAGACGGTTATATCTTTTCAGTTGTTCATTCTGATGCCGAAGCTTTTTTCCTGTTTCCAGATCTTTCGCATACAGAATGCTTAATTCCTCTTTCTGCCTTGTTATTTTTTCGATTTGGTTGCTCAGTCGTTCCCCATACCGATGGATGATCGTAATATTGATCACCGTTGTGATAGCGACAAACAAACCTGGGATTGAATCCGTAACCTCCCTGAAGAAGATGGCATACAGCATCATCAGAACTTGAACACCATTCATACCCAGGGCAATCCAATAATGTTTTTTCTTCGGGATCAGAACCATGCCAATGGAAACCAGTACCTGAATTTCAGCCAAAAAACCGTTGATGATGAAAAGCGGATATGTCTTTCCAAAAAGAGTAAAGGTATTGCGAGAGGAATTAGGTATTCTGACATAAAATATAGTGATAATGCAGAAAATGAGCGATAAAGGAATAAGCCTGCTCCAATTCAGCCTTTCAGAGCATTTTTGTTTTTCAATTTGTTTCTCCGGGTGCTCTTTTGTACCCTGAATTATATGGTTATTGAACATCATATCATCCTTTGCAGCGGTTTATTAAGAAAAGATTGGAATCCCCCTTAATTTCCGCCTTCGGGCAGGAAAATTCGGTGACCGCTAACTCATATATACCAATTCTTGCGTATTGTGAAACATCAAGCATTGCACCGGAAAACTTAGCTGCGATACATAGATTTTGACGGTATGTCGTTATGGAGTAATGCAAAGATCCTTCACTTCGTTCAGCAGGCTGCGCCTGTTTACCTGTGAACAGTAACGGTATGTCCGCTTTCTACAACAAAGAATTGATTACACCTTGAACTGTATGCAATAATCCTGTAGAATTTATCATGAAGCCCTTGGGGGGTTAATCTTTGTATGATGGGAGTTTAATATGGATAAAAAGAGTATGGATTTAACGAAAAAATCCCGTTGGTCCTGGTATTTCTACGACTTTGGCAATTCCGCATATGCTTCCGTCGTTCTTCTTGCGGTATATTCGGCCTACTTTAAAAATACTGTTGTAGGCGGTGCGGAAGGTACGCGTTTGTGGGGAATTTCAGTGGGTATTGCAGCAGTTGTTGTTGCGGTTGTTTCACCAATATTGGGCACCATAGCGGATTTTTCCAGATCCAAAAAGAGGTTCCTGATATTTTTTACCGGAATTTCTGTTGTTGCCACAGCTTTACTGTTTTTTGTCGGTGAAGGGGATGTGATCATGGGGATCGTATTCTTTATCATCGCCGAAATTGGTTACCGTGCGGCTCAAGTGTTTTACGACGCATTATTGACAGACGTTTCCACGCCTGAAACCATTGGATCTGTGTCGGGAAAAGGCTGGGCGATTGGAATGATTGGCGGTATTGTTGCCCTTCTGATCGTACTGGTGCCCATTCAGCTGCTGGGCAATGATTTCATCCATTGGGCGTTTTTAATTACAGCCTTCATTTACCTGATATCTTCTGTTCCAACCTTCCTTTGGGTAGAAGAGAAAAAGAACAACACACAGGTCAATGCGGGCAGGCGTACAATCAAGCTGGCCTTTACCAAGCTTGCTCAAACCTTTCGGGACGTCCGCAATTATAAGGAATTCATCAAATACATGGTTGCTTTTTTAATTTATAATGATGGAATCATGATGCTGATGGATTTTGCCGCGATCATTGGCGCGACTTTATTTGGTATGCAACAGATACAGCTGATTATTTTTGTTATTCTGATACAAATAGCCGGGGCATTCGGTGCTTTGCTTTTTGGCCGTATTGCAGACAGGAGAAGCAGCAAGGAAGCCATTCTTCTGTCTCTTATCATCCTCATTGCCGCCGTTACCGGTTTGTTTTTTGTCAAGGAGCTTATTTGGTTTAACATCATCGGTTTTTTTGCAGGGTTTTCACTCTCGGGCGCACAGGCCGTCAGCAGAACCATGGTCAGCCAGCTTGCCCCGGTTACAAAAACTGCAGAGTTCTACGGGTTCCTGTCGGTTGCCGGAAGGACTTCCACCTTTGTCGGCCCACTGGTGTTTGGAACCATCTCCTATCGTGCTAACAACTGGTACGTGAACCATGGGTTTGATGCGATAACCGCAGAGCAAAACGGCCTTCTCTGGGCGATTGGCTCTATCGTTGCTTTTCTGCTGATTGGCATGATATTTTTATTGATAGTCAAACGTGTATCGGCAAAAGAACCAATCAAGTATTAAGCGGCTCAATGAACGTGGCTTCTGCGGGTGATTCAAATACCCACGGGAGAGCATTTGATGAACCGGTATACAATATGATTCATATACATTTAACGGCTCCAACGGGGCCGTTTTTTATTGGGTATTTTTTAGAGAGTGTTCCAATGGGTACATCCCTGTACCGTCTGCCCCCAAGTATTTTTTCTGGGGAATAACTATCTGTTTAAAACCAAGCATAGAATACAGTGAAATTTAATGAGGGTGGGTGGTTATATGGGTATTGGGGAAGAACCTACGAGCAGTATTTTTCAGGAAATCAGGGGCATCGAACTGGATGGCATCATAGGAAATGAACAGGTCGTCATGGAAGAGTTAACGCCTCCAAATGGCAAATCCCATATATCCTGGATTCCCGCAAACGCGTAACGAGGGTTGACACAAAAATGCTCTCCAGGCACTGAAAGTGCTATGTTTCGTCAACTTTCTTATTGCCATTTACATCGTCATGTGATATAATATACACATG
>JAAYJG010000312.1 GCA_012523055.1 Ruminiclostridium sp.
CAGATTCATGATCTGCTTCCAGTAGTTATTGTATCAAGCAGCCTCGCCCTTGAGCTATTGCCGATGGTTTGCTCTCCACATTCTCCACCTGCAATATAAGTAAACACATTTTCTGCCATACTGCTGATTACTTTATCATAAGTTAATGATTTGTCATTCAGATCCTGAGATGATAGTAAAAAGCAGTAACTACACACGCGACTCGTTATGTTCGCTTCCACTCCATTGCCATAGTTCTGCACGAACTTGTTACTTCGCCCATCAGAGCCTTGTGACATCCAGTAATTTAACTCCTTTAAAAAAGCAAACCCGTTTGCCCAAAGCATGTTTGGTTGACCGCCCTTGAGCAGGTTAACATCAGGCAATACTATATATCCGAATATCCTGTTTCTCTTAATATTTAAATCCTTCAAAACGGTTCGAAGCAGATATGCCATATCAATGAATATACCGGAACCGGTGCCACCTGAAATACCTGTAACTACCGCAACATTAACACTAAAAATTCCCTCATTGACCTCAACCATTTTCTTGATCTTGTCCTGTATGATCGTGTATATCTTGCTTATATTTTCGATCATCATCAAACGCCCAATCTGCCGCAGTCCACCAGATCCGGCATTACCAGCGATAGGGTCTATCTTGTCATACCATCTCCATACAGGATCGTCATTCTCAGCGAGATTCTTGCGGCTAGCAATTACTGTTGATATGTTATCTACCGCAAGCGAGCAGAACTCTGAACTAAATTTGTCAAATGATGCAGCACCCCAGGTCTTGAACTTAGTTTCAGGATCTGTATCAAACGCCAAAAAACCAATATTATTCGGAGTATCTCCAACAATCCTTCCATTGACCTGCGGTAAGACCATTTGATGCATGACTTCGTTTTTGATGCGTATTAGCATATCCGCACCGGTTCCTCCTAATCCCACAAAGAGTGAAGCCGTTTTATCGTCTGCTTCCGATCGCATAGCATCGTAATAGATTCCGCCACCTTTAGCCAATAATAATTCACTTTTTAACTGATTTACTGCATTCATGCTAAGTGACATAAACCAATCCTCCTCATGCTGATGTACCAAGACTTCGACTATATGCAAAAGAGTAGAAACATAAGGTTTTTAACCCATACCCGATTTGCCGGACACAGCAGAGTTAGGGTAAAATAAAACTGTGGAGGGCAACTAGATGAAGAATACGGGTAAGCGTTACAACGATGAAATTAAAACGGATATAATCTATTTGATACAGGAAGATAAATGACCTGTATCAAGCATAATTAAGGATTTTGATATTAGCGGGCAAACCGTTAGGAACTGGCTTAAAAGCAACAAGGATAGTAAAGAACCAGATAAGGTAAGAATAGCAGAATTGGAATCAGAACTCAAGGAAACCAAGAGAAAATTGGCAGACACTTAGTTGACAGTAGACAACCGGAAATGATTTATCAGATAATCGAGAAGGAAAGCAGCTCCGGCTTCTCGATTGAGGATGTGTGCCAAACGCTTGATGTATCACTGAGTGGCTACTATGCTTGGGATGGAAGAGGTCCAAGCGAAAGGGAAAAGACTAACGGAAAGATTCTAAAGGTCATGAACGACAGCTATACCAAGCACGAAGGCATGATAAGGATTGACAAGCTATGAGTTGATGTAAAAGATACCGGATGTAATGTGGATGCAATAGAGTTTACAAAATCCAAAGGGCCCAAAATGAATTTGAATGAACAATAAAAAAACATTTCTTGACTAGTGGCGAACTGGCGAGCCTGTTTTTGAGTATAAAATAAGCGGCCTTCATTATCTGAAAGCCGCTTCTCTGTTATGGTCGGAGTGAGAGGATTTGAACCTCCGGCCTCTTGGTCCCGAACCAAGTGCTCTACCAAGCTGAGCCACACCCCGCTAAAGACAGCAAACTTATTATAAGGCATAAAGAAAAAAACTCAAGCAAAAAATTTATGTTTTATGGTTTTATGGAGCGGGGTGGGAGCCACCACTTACTGGCTATATTTCATGGTATGTATCATTTTTTGATAAGTTGCGAACTCTTCTTCATTAGCAGCATCAATGAAAATATGTATGACAAAGACCCCATCTGATAAGGGGACTACTGTTTCTGCACAATAGTAATCATCATCCTCGAATGGCATATATGTTACCCACTCAACATCCTTATCAAGGATGTTGTCTTTAACCGCTGCCAATTGGCTGCTTTCTATTCCTCTTCCATAATACAGAAGGGACGGATGCGCTCCAATGTATATCCCGATTGAAGGTATATCTTCATTCATTTTAGTTATTTTCGCAAGATAATAAACTGTAAAATGAATACCGTTTTCTTCTACAAGAACAAAATCTTTATCTAAATGAAGGGTGATATTATCCCAGATTGTTTCTTCATGAGGTGTAGTATTCAGTGTTCTTGTTCCCGGTTGTATGGAACCCAAAATTCTGTCTGCCTGCTTTATGGCTTGTTCGGTTTCGTTCATCATATCAGCCATGACATAAACACCGATATAAATCAATACATTATCTTCGGTCTTTATATAAGCCTGGCCAATTTCAACCATGTCTGAGCTCATGGCGTACTTGTCCGGGGTTACCTTTATTACTTTTAATTCATTACCAGATTGGAGGATGTCTTCTAACTGATAAAGAACATCTTGTTTATACCGGTTTTTGCAAAGCTGCTCCACATCATCATGAAAATTTTCACCTGCATACATAAACAATTCCTGTGCGTAAACCATCAGCCGTTCATTAGCCTCCTCCAGGACCAGCATTGTTTCAGACTGGTTTGATCTGGCCGCACTCATAATATTTTCCTGGATTGCCATATCCATAGCACCTTCGGGCATCTGAATGAAAAGCCTGTCATCCATCAGTGAAAAAAGCTTTTTCTCTAATTTTTTCTCAAGTATGGATGAGGAAGGGGTGCCTGTAATGGTTGGTTCAATTTCTGGAGTTGGTGATGCTGGGATACCTGTAATGTCTTGTTTGTCAGGACTATTCGGTGCTGGTGTTGGCTTGGCATCACCAGGCAAATCATTATTTTCGAGTTTGCTTGTCGGAGTCGGTTTTGCTGGGATACCTGTGATGCCTTGTTTGTCAAGACTATTTGGTGATGATGTTGGTTTTGCATCATCTGGCAATTCATTCTTTATGGGTTTGCTTGTCGGAATCGGTGTTGCTGGGATACCTGTAATGTCTTGTTTGTCATGACTATTCGGTGAATCACCTGGTAAATTATTCTCTGCAGGTTTGCTACCCAGAATGGATGTTTCAGGGTTCTCAACTGTGTTCTCCTTGGAGTTTGGAACATCTGTCGGGTCGGTTTTCTGTTCAATAATTGTGTTTTTATCTTGCGGAACTTCCGATATGCGCTCATTTTTTTTACATGAGGCAAACAATAATAAAAAATGATTATGACGTTAACTCAGTATACATAATTTTTTGTGAGATGATACAGCTAAACAAAACACGGTTAAATAACTCACAACCAAAAAACCTACGGTTGAACCTGTAGCAGAATTCATCCAGATATCTTTGCAAATGCTTGACCCCAAGACCATGGAATGTACCTGCTA
>JAAYJG010000313.1 GCA_012523055.1 Ruminiclostridium sp.
ACATTACGTTTTCGCCTGTTTGGGGGTCGCGGGTAAATGCTACGCCTGTTCCGGAATCACCGCCCATATTGCCGAATACCATTGTCTGAACGTTGACAGCAGTTCCGAGGTCGTCTGCAATATTCTCGCGACGGCGATAATCGACAGCGCGTTTTGCTTCCCATGAGTCAAATCCAGCTTTGCCTGCCAGATCAAGCTGCTTGTAAGGATCCAGAGGGAAATCAAAACCTTTTTGATCTTTCACGACTTTCTTGTACGTTTCTGTAATGGCTGCCCAATCGGCTGCGGTCATTTCAGAATCACTCTTATACCCTTTTTCTTGTTTATACGCATGAAGTGGTTCTTCATATAATTCATCATCGATACCCATCACAACGGTTCCGAGCATGTGAACAAGGCGACGGTAAGAATCTGCGACAAATCTTTCATCACCACTCTTCAAAGCAAGACCTTTTGCCACTTCATCGTTCATGCCGATGTTTAGGACAGTATCCATCATACCGGGCATGGAGAATTTGGCTCCGGAACGGCAGGAGACAAGCAGGGGGTTTTCGGGGTCGCCGAATTTTTTCCCGGATTGTTCTTCAACAACCTTCAAGGCATCCAAAACTTGCTGCCACATTCCTTCAGGGAATTGGCGGGAAACCTGGAAAGCGTTACAAGCCTCGGTTGTAATGGTTAGCCCGGGGGGAACCGGAACCCCAGCGCGGCTCATATCGCCAAGGTTAGCACCTTTACCACCCAAAAGACCGCGGACACCGTCCCAATCACCGGCATATTCCTCAGCCTCATCAACCTCGCTAAATAAATAGACCCATTTTTTATCAGACATAGAACCTCCTAAGTATGTATGTCATTCGGAAGAATGTTATTTGCACAATTTATGATTTTACCATGATGTGTTGTTCACACAGGAAATATATACACAATGTTAACGTTTGTATAAAGGAAAAAAGACCAGTAATGATATGGTCAAAAATGGATCACCAGAAGGTGGATTGGGATATTATCTGAAGTAAGATGGACCAGAATTTTAACCCTAAGTGATTGTCAGGCAACCTGAAGTTTTGCAGGATAAACGAACCGCTCCCGAACAAAAAAATTATAATTCACCCAAGCGTAGTGTAACTCTACAATTCGCATGGAACGCCGTATTTTTCTGAATAGACGTATTTGTCAGAGTATTGTGTCCTGGGAAGTTTTTCTTCTGCGGGGTAACCGATAAAAATGACGTTCAAGGGAATAACATCTTGGGGGATGTCAAGCGCCTTCCGAACAGACTTTTCAATCTGATTAATAGGATGAACACCGCACCAAACTGAACCCAAGCCGAGGGAAGTGGCTGCAAGCAGCAAATTTTGGCTGGCAGCGCTGCAATCCTGAACCCAAAAACGTTCTGTAACCGGTTTTTTAACCGATTGTAAATCGCCACAAACAACGATCGCACATGGCGCATCAATCTTTCCGAAAGGCAAAGCTTTGCGTAATTCTGACAGCCCGTTCTCATCTTCAACAATGATAAATTTCCATGGCTTTAGATTTAATGCTGTTGGAGCTGCCATTGCTGCTTCAAGCAACAACCTGATTTGATCTGAAGTGAGCTTCTGTTCTGTGAATTTTCTGATGCTTCGTCGGCGAAGAATCCAATCAATTTCAGTCATAATATCATCCTTATTTCAATAATGTGCTGACGATCAAAGCGCCCAAAGTGTGCGGGGCTTCTAACATGGGCATGTGACCGACACCAGGTAAAATCACTGATTTTCCAGTGCCGGAAGCTTCTGCCATCTCAAGGGCAACTTCAGGTTTCATCAGTTGATCCTCCATTCCAGCAATTGCGAGCAGTGGGACAGGCAATTCCCGAAGGACATTCAACCGGTTTGGTCTGGCTGCGATCGCCCGCTGGACATTTGCGAAACCTTCTGGAGAAGTTTTATTGATAATTTCATAACTGAGCTGTTGAATGTTTGCTGAATTACTCAGCTTGGGTGCCATTGATTCTGCGATGAATCTGCTGCCGTGTCTTAACGCCTGTTCTGCCTCCATAAGACGTGATTCCTTTTTTTCCGGGGCATCCGCACGCGCATTGCTGGTGATCATGATCAATCCATCCAAACGTTCCGGATATTTTTCTGCGATGGCAAG
>JAAYJG010000314.1 GCA_012523055.1 Ruminiclostridium sp.
ATATTGCCAGTTATGAATATGACGATACCGGAAACCTGCTGTATGCCAGAATGCAAAAAGATGCATCAAGCCCGAAACAGGTAACAGAGCATAACCAGTACGACTTTATTGGCAGGCTGACAGCAAAAACCGACGGGAACGGAAATACAGCCACTTTTATTTCTGCCCGTGAGTGTAAAAATGCCTCAGAAGGTATTTATACCAAACCCTCAAGGAACCGAACCTGAGAAGAGTGTCTGTTGATGTTTGACGTTTACTTTTTAACATTAAAACCAACATATATAACCACAATGCCAGGTCGGGCTTGGCTATATGACCCTTGGACAGCCGCTGAGTACATTATCTGGAGGTGAATTCCAGAGAATTAAGCTGGCAAAGTACAATAACTGATATGTTGGATTTTTACATGCCTCATATAGGAACATATCGTGTATTGCAAATAGATGGTGATGCAATTCCATCTATTTTTTGTTATACTATTTTTAAGTTAATGAAGTGGAAGATCAACCCAAACGAAGAATGTCAACCCATGTAAAGCCCAAGGGATTTTTAACGTAGATTAACGTCTTTTTAACAAATAACATAAAAAGGAAAGTGAGAAAGATAATGGAACAACAAGTTTACACCGCCGATAACGGAGCCGCTCCGGCTTCAGTCAACGATCAGCATCTTGCCTGTGTACTGCTTCTGGATGTCTCATCCTCCATGCAAAACAATAACGCAATCGGCAAGCTGAACAATGCAATCGTTGCCTTCAAGGAGCAATGTCTGCAAGACGATGCTTTGAGGAGAGGATTGGATATTGCCATCGTGGCATTTGCTTCAGAGGTAAACATACTGCAGGAATTTACCCCGATTACCGAAATGATCACCCCTGTGCTCGAGGCGAACGGCCAGACCTCTATGGGCGCGGGGCTTGCAACAGCAGTGGACATGCTGGAACGCCGCAAGGCACAGTATAAAGAGATAGGGATTCCCTACCACCGCCCCTGGATTTTTATGATTTCTGACGGTGCTCCTAACGATGATTATGCACCTGCGTTTAACAGAGTATGTGAGTTGCAGCAGAATAAAAAGCTGGAGCTATGGGCGGTAGGTGTACCCGGATATCAGAAGGAAATCCTCACGGCGCTGACGATGAGGGTCATTGAGCTGGATGATAATCTTAAGTTCGCTTCGCTTTTTGAATGGCTCAGCAACAGCTTATCCACCAAATCACGTTCCAATCCTGGCGATATCGTTAAGTATGAAATGCTCCCGGAGGGCAGCCGTGTAATCCCCAGTGATTGGGGGAAATAAGCCTTGATTTGTTATTATGGCGTATCCCTGACAGGGCGCAGCCACCGCGAGCAGTCATTGTCCTGTCAGGATGCTCATATAGCGGTGCAGCTCACGGACACATTATGGCTTGCTGCAGTAGCAGATGGCGTCGGCAGCGCTGCTTGCTCCGAGAGGGGCTCTGTGAAGGCGGTTACAGCCCTGGCGGAATTTTGCTCCGAGGCAATTCACACCTGTTCCGATTGGGTAGAACTGCTGAAAGACGGCTTCTGCAAAGCACTTGATGCTGTAGTGGCTATGGCGCAAGAGGAGCAGACGGCACTTTACGAATATGATTCAACCCTGACGGCAGTTTTTTATGACGGTACCAAGGTGGTTTATGGACAAAGCGGAGACAGCGGAATGATCGGCATGGACTGTGATGGACATTATGAGCTTCTCACTCAGGTGCAAAAGGGAGAGGCTTATAACGAAGTGTATCCGCTGCGCTGCGGACCGTCGAAATGGACATTTGCTCAGATAAACAAAGCGTATGCAGGTCTGTTGCTTATGACTGATGGCGTATTGGACGTGGCAGTTCCTCCGTTGTTGTTTGACCAGGCTGAGCCACTCTATATCAATTTCATCCGCAGATTCTTATCGGACGAGACGCTGCACAGCACACCGGCGGACAGTGAAAAGCTCTCAGAAAACTGTACTGCTTTTTTGGAAAGCACCTTTTGCAGCGCGATCACCGATGATATGACAGTACTGGCGATTTGGAACAATCAAGCAAAAACCTGTTTGCCAGCCGCTGATTACTTAGTGGAACCTGACTGGGCAATGCTTCGCCGCATTCGATACAACCGTCTGTATCCGCAGAGCAGGCTAAATGAGGAGAAGGACTCTGATGACTGTCATAAGCAGCAGAAATGAAGTGCAGCTTAGCGATAAGCCTTTTGCAAAGGGTGGAGAGGGTTCCATTTATGATGTGGTCGGGAATCCTGAGCTGGTAGCTAAAATCTATCATCCGGCGGGGAGAACACGAAGCAGATATGAAAAAATCATGGCGATGCTGAAGTATCCTCCCAAGACGGCAGCGAAAAGTCAAACAGCCTGGCCTGTTGATATTCTCTGTGACAAATCCGGATATTTTATTGGATTTTTGATGCCCCGTATCAAAAAGGTTACAAAAATAGACATTTTGTATTCTTATGATAACCGCAGCCGTCACCCATGGGAATGGTATATTCAGGTGGCGCAAAACCTTTGTGCCGCTGTTTATTCGGTACATCAAAGCGGTCATTGTATTGGTGACCTGAACCCTGCAAATATCTGTGTGGAAGAATCCACGGCGCTCGTTACGCTGGTGGATACCGATTCCTATCACATTTGTGCACCCGGGGGGCAGACATATCCCTGCGTAGTCTGTATGCCGACCTATGTTCCTGCCGAGCTTCACAGGCTGATGAACATCGGCGGCTTTGATTTGCGCAGTACAAAGCTTTCTACCTTTACACAGCAAACTGACTTATTTGCATTGGCAATCCATATTTTCGCGCTGCTGATGAACGGCTGTCATCCATATGCGTGTACTGTTCCGGAAGGGGTATCTGCATCACAATTTTCTCTGATAAAAAACATGGAAAAGGGCTATTTCCCTTTTGTTAAAAGCGCTGATATGGTTGGAGTTCCTAAATATGCTCCATACCTTACCATATTACCGCAGCGTCTTAAAGAATTGATTATTCAAACCTTTACCAAAGGCTGTATAAATCCTTCGCTGCGACCAGACTGTACTCAGTGGCATGAAGCCCTGGAAGAACTGGAAAATCAGCTTGCCACATGCTCTGTGAACAGCAGACATCAGTATATGCAGAAAGAAAGCAGCTGCCCGTGGTGCCAGATTGAAAGGTCAATGAACAGTACGGTTCAGTCGAGTATCGTTAAATCCTCTCCGGCCGCTAAGCCTGGGCCTTCTCATATCACTGCTCCCACTCCCCAGACAACCCGGTATGCTCCTTCAGGAAGGCAGCGCAGCTTTTGGACTTCCGGTTTAGGCACTGCAGTCAGGTATATGTTGACACTTATTATTTGGAGTGCATTTAATGTTCTTGCACAGTGGGGGCTTGCGGTTCTTTTACCGACAAATGTCTGGTGGGTTGGGCTGATTCGTTTTGCGCTGGTTGGAGTGATTCCCTTTTTGCCCACATGGCTGTTCTACTGGTGGGGAGAAAGCAGTCTTCCGCTTGCTGATTTTGCAAACAGAGTTTGCGACATCTTAATTGTATGCGGAAGATGGCTAGCCTTGATTGTATATGGAGGAGTAGCGTTGGTGTTCTATTGGGAAAGCGGAGTTATAAACACGCTGTTCGGTGCGTTTTTTGTTTGTCTTCCAATTCTGATTGTCATGAAGCTTTTCCCATCCTTCACAGGCGAATAACAGCTTGTGTAAAGCTTTGTTCCCCAGAGTACTATACTGAACATCATAACCCCGTTTTTCAATAGTGCTGAACAAGGTCTATATGGAAAAGGATAAAAATTCGGTTAAAACTACCGGCGTTTTTATCCTTTTTTTATTTTCGCGTTCTTTTTTAGATAATATATTACAATATTAGACATTTTGCATAAATTATTTAATTCTATTTGTCGTGGAAATGACGATTTGGAAAATGAATTCTTTTATACCCGGAAATGTTTGGTATTCAAGGGTTTATGGGAATACTGCCGCTATTACGTATTGCTGTGAAAGGCATACGCTTATATAATCATACCTAGAATAAAGGATGAAGAATTTGGTGCAGTAAATAGATAACAAAGACTGGAATAAATGTAACGTACACAGTTTTTCTTCGGAGGCTTTCAAATGCAAAGGTTTAATCGCTATATGATCATTTTATGCAGTATTCTTCTGGTCAGTATCAGTGTATTTCTTATCGTGGAGAAAAACTTGCCAGCCCTGATGGCTCTTTTTCGATAGTCAAAATTTTATCTTCATAAAAACATATCAAAAATCGTCCAACAAATACCCGTGAATTGTGCTTGATTGAAACAAGCCTGAACATCATATCAATCGAAACAACAAGTTATTACATTTCCCTCTTTTTGTGGAATAACACAGTCCATATTATAATGTCCCCAACAGCAATGGAAATTGTTTCTCGGGCAGGGCATACTTCTTAAACCCTTGCTCTGTGCGCTATTCCAAATAATCGATGGAACATGCGCTCAATTTCCTGCGCTCAAAATTCGGTTTGGGGGCGTTATTATGCGTATCGCGATGATTGGGCAAAAGGGTATTCCATCCAGGATGGGAGGGGTGGAGATTCATGTCGAGGAGCTGGCAAAGCGCTTGGTCAGGCAGGGCCATTCTGTAACGGTTTACTGCAGGAAAACATACTGCCAGGAATTAAAACAGGAGCATGAAGGCATCAGCCTGAAGTACATTCCCAGCATCAACACAAAACATCTGGACGCGATTATCTACTCTGTTCTTGCAACGGTTCACGCCTTATTTCATGGGTTTGATGTCTTTCATTTTCATGCGCTGGGGCCGTCGACGGTTGCCTTCCTGCCCAGGTTGTTTGGTAAAAAAGTAGTCTGCACCATTCACGGGCTGGATTGGCAGCGGGATAAATGGGGAGGCTTTGCAAGGAAATACTTGCAATTTGGTGAGTTATGCATAGCGAAATTCGCAAACAGGGCTATCACCGTTTCGGAAAACCTGGTTTCTTACTTCAGGCACAAGTATCAAAAAGAGGCTGTATTTATTCCCAATGGTGTAAATATGCCCGTTGTGAAACCGGCGGATTTGATTACATCAGTGTATGGTTTAAAAGGAAATGATTATATCCTATATCTGGGGCGACTGGTGCCTGAGAAGGGCATCCATTACCTGATAAACGCATATAACAGGCTTAGGCCACCAATGAAACTGGTAATTGCCGGGGGCTCAAGCCACACTACCGAGTATGTTCAGCAAATTCATGACATGGCTGCCGGATGTGAAGACATTCTCTTTACAGGCTTCGTTCAGGGTGATGTACTGGAAGAACTGTTCTCCAATGCCTGGTTGTATGTTCTGCCTTCGGATTTGGAGGGTATGCCCATCAGCCTTCTGGAAGCGATGAGCTATGGTCAGGCATGCCTTGTGAGTGATATTGAGGAAAACAAGGCTGTGGTTGGCAAGCATGGCTTTTACTTTTCACAGGGGAATATAAACAGCCTGTATCAGGCGCTGAAACAACTGGTATCAGGTCACCAATCCCTTGAACAGGTTAAAGCTTCAGGTATGAGTTATGTCAGAGAAAGCTTCAAATGGGATGATGTCGCTATTCGACATAACAAGGTTTATGAAGAGCTTCTGGAAAAGCGGAGGCATAAACGATATGGAATGGTCAAGGCGAACAAGACATAACCGGGGGATATTTTATAAGGTTCCTGAACGTAGATGCCGCAGTTTGCGCACTACTACTACTTCAATAATAATAGCCATCAAACCAGGCCTGACAGACATATGCCAGGCTTGGTTGTCGTATTGGGATAAAATCATCATAGCGTGTATTTGTGAACTAATGTAAGATTTCACTGAGCGCAGCGAAGGATCTTAACAGAAATAAAGAAAAGATCCTTCACTTCGTTCATGATGACAGGGCTTTGCCTTTAATACCTCAAATTAAGTATCAGTAAACCGGTACCAGCCAGCCTATCTATTACTAGCATTAATAACACATTATGCCAAAATAACAACTTATTACAATCCAATCTGACTGCTTATCGGGAAATAGCATATTTTCCTTTCACGCTACAAACCACTCTCATCCGACAAATATTCGATTTCACATTATTGCTCATCTATTTTTTTTAACTTATTTTCAACAGAATCCTGTGATCTTTTTCATCCTTTTTGCTTTTACAGAAAATTGAAGGACCGTGGTTATTTCCTCCTGTCAAATCCGCTCCGTTCTAAGGGCTTATGGCCTTTTCGTTGACTGCTGAAAAGAGATTTTGTACGATAATGCAGTACAGTCAGTCATCCAAATCAGTACATGATTTCCTGTGATTTCCAACCCTCGGTACGGTGTTTCGGCCCGAACCGGAGTGAAGAATGACATATTGCTCCTGCTGCCGGGGTACGAACCCATCCTGGAAAGGGCGAAGCCATGCCTTGTTTCCAGGATGCGAACCTATCCCTGGGGCTGGTCGTAAGCTAAAGCTTACTGCTCGCCCATGCAGCCCGGCTGGTCGTAAGCTAAAGCTTACTGCTCGCCCATGCAGCCCGGCTGGTCGTAAGCTAAAGCTTACTGCTCGCC
>JAAYJG010000315.1 GCA_012523055.1 Ruminiclostridium sp.
CCGTTGCTTTGTCAAGAAATTTATGCGAAGCCAGAAACGTGGCGGAGCTTCTCTCGTTTCGGGTTTTGTTATTCCCGACATTGTGGTATTTACAATACTGGTGTAAAATATAGGGAAAAGGAGGTCATTATGAACAAGCAAATGAAGCCCCTGTATGCCCCGAAATTCTGGTGGTCTCTACTGCATGTGCTTATCTATTTCGGCATATCACTACTGTTATCTATACTGGTTACCTTTGTTGTCACAATTGTTATCATGTTCAGACCGGTAGCAGGCATGAGTATTGAAGACGCGGTTATGCGGTTCCTGTCAAACTCATTGATCAATGGAATAATGTCAATAGCCATTATCGGGCTATTCGCAGTAATCATCAGCATCCGTCACAGCCTTGAAGTTAAAACCCTTTATTCCCGCAGATATCTGTCTGCCAGTGTCCTTATCGTAACTGTTATCACAACCATTGGCGCGTCCATTCTGACCTCTGAAGTTGACAACTTTATGCGAACCCTGATCCCAAACTGGGATCTGATGGGAGCAGGAATCATTGAAATGTTTGACAACTCGCCTGTGTGGCAAAACTTCTTCGCTGCCGTTATCGTCGCACCCGTGACCGAGGAGTTTTTAGTAAGGGGGATGTGGCTTCGCGGTTACACCAAGCATTACAAACCATGGGTTGGTGTTGTCATTTCATCCGTCATCTTCGGATTGCTGCATCTGAACCTTCCACAATTTGTTGGTGCAACCATGAGCGGCCTTCTGCTGGGGTGGGCATATATCAAAACAAATTCTATCATGCTGCCTATGTTGATCCACGCTGTTCATAACAGCTTATCCTTATTTGGAGGTGTTGTATCCATCCCGGGCTTTTCTGCGGAATCTGCCACCGGATATCAGCCTTTATGGTTTGATGCTTTAGGGCTTGTTATGTTCCTTGGAGGCATTTTTGTACTAAACAAACTTTTGATTGGACAACGTCAAAAAATAATGCGACCCAGGATACCGGAGTTGGCGGAAGAAATGTAAACAGTCGTGAACATTCGTGTAAGCTCGTCCAGTAAAAAGTACTTACGGTGTATATTATGGGCTTCAACGGGGACATCAATGAAGCCCAAAAACCGCTCCCTTTGTTAATCGCTTCTGCCGGTGGCTTTTTTTCTGTATTCCAGCGGCGTCATGCCGGTGAGCTTTTTAAAGGTTTCATTAAAGCGCTGCTGGTTTGAAAAGCCTACACTCAGCGCGATATCGCTGGCCTTGTCTTCCGATTCAGCCAAAAGCTCCTTTGCCCGGTCTATGCGGGTATGGATCAGAAGGCTGATGGGGGAATGGCCGATTTCCTGTTTAAAAATCCGCGCAAAATAGCTGGGGCTTAAAAAAACATAACCACAAATGTCCTTCAACCCGATATCCCGCTCGTAATGGTTCAGAATAAAATCTTTTGCAAGCTGTATCAATTCCTTTTGCTTCGGGCTGTCTTCGGTAATGCTTCGCTCCCATTCCAGCTTTAAAACCCGGGAAATCATCACAAACAGCTCCATAATTAAAAGATAGACCAGAAACTCGTTTCCGAACTGCTCTTCCGCCTGTTCCGCCACTATTCTGTTCAACAGTGTGATAATATCATTTTTATGGTTTACCTTCAGCTTTAAAAAGGGTCCGGTATGTGGCCCTGTAAAAAAATTGATGAAATCCTCGATGGAGATTTCAGAGGGATAATGTGTTTCTCTTCTTCCGTTGCCGGCAGTAAAGCTGAAATGCAGCACAATGAACTCTCCGGTGCTGTTTTCCTGCACCTTCAGCATATGGGCTTTCTGTGGTTTGATGATCAGGATGTCATTCGGGCCAATTGTGGTCTTTATCCCCTCGATATCAAAAACAGAAATCCCTTTTTTCGCATAAACCATTTCATAATATTTGTGATGGCTTTCGGTCTGGGACCAATCGGCATCAAAATGTCGCTCGATGGAATTGATCACCACCGGCATATACCCGGAGTTACTCATAAACTCCTGCCAGGTCTTGGGGAACAGGTTGCTGCTCATACATTCTCCCTGCATTTCAGATCCTCATTCTCTTTAATAGAAGCATATCGCATCGGGGTCTTGAAATCAATCATCCGGTTTGAAATTTAAAAAAGAACAGGGGTACGGAACACTCCGTACCCCTGTTATAGCGTTATGCTATTACATCATTCCAGGCATTCCGCCGCCCATGCCACCCGGCATCGGTGGTTCCTTTTCAGGAATATCGGCAACAAGGCCTTCGGTGGTTAATACCATGGATGCAACGGAAGCAGCATTCTGCAGTGCAAACCGCGTTACCTTGGCAGGGTCTACAATACCGGCGTCGATCATGTTCACATACTTCTCTACCAGCACGTCGAAGCCCATACCCTGTTTGCTTCCCTTTACCTTGTCTACGATAACGGAGCCTTCAAGGCCTGCGTTCAGCGCGATCTGGCGTACGGGTTCCTCAAGAGCCTTTTCGATGATTCTGGCACCGGTTTTTTCGTCGCCGCTGAGGGTCTTGACCAAATCCTTCACCTTCGGAAGGGCATTGATGAATGCGGTTCCGCCGCCTGCAACGATACCTTCCTCAACAGCAGCACGGGTAGCAGCCAGTGCGTCTTCGATTCTGAGCTTCTTTTCCTTCATTTCAGTTTCGGTAGCAGCACCAACCTGAATGACAGCAACGCCGCCAGACAGCTTGGCAAGCCTTTCCTGAAGCTTTTCACGATCAAAATCAGAAGTGGTTTCTTCGATTTGAGCCTTGATGGAGGAAATTCTGTTTTTAATGGCTGCCTGCTCACCGGAGCCATCCACAATAATGGTGTTTTCCTTCTGAACGACAACCTTTGCTGCACGACCCAGCTGATCCAATGTGGTTTCCTTCAGTTCCAGACCCAGTTCTTCGGTAATCACTTCACCACCGGTTAAGATAGCGATGTCACGGAGCATTTCCTTTCTTCTGTCGCCAAAGCCGGGAGCCTTGACAGCCACGCACATGAAGGTGCCCCTGAGCTTGTTGAGAATAAGGGTTGCCAGTGCTTCACCTTCAACATCCTCGGCAATGATCACCATCTTCTTGCCCTGCTGGACAATCTGCTCGAGAACCGGAAGAATTTCCTGAATATTGGTCAGCTTCTTGTCGGTGATGAGAATGTATGGATCGTCTAAAACCGCTTCCATTTTATCGGTGTCGGTAACCATGTAGGAGGATACATATCCGCGGTCAAATTGCATTCCTTCAACCACTTCAAGATTGGTTCCCATGGTTTTGGACTCTTCGACGGTGATAACGCCGTCATTGGTGACTTTTTCCATGGCATCAGCAATCAGCTTGCCGATTTCTTCGTCGTTGGCTGAAATGGAAGCCACCCTGGTGATATCTTCCTTACCCTTGACATTCTGGCTGTTCTCTACGATGCCTTTGACAGCGGCATCAACAGCCTTGCTGATGCCCTTTTTCAGGATCATCGGGTTTGCGCCGGCTGCAACATTTTTCAAGCCTTCACGGATAATGGCCTGAG
The DNA here is from genome assembly GCA_012523055.1 of Ruminiclostridium sp. Taxonomy (GTDB): domain Bacteria; phylum Bacillota; class Clostridia; order DSM-8532; family DSM-8532; genus JAAYJG01. The sequence continues at coordinate 3,527 of JAAYJG010000315.1, forward strand.
CCAGCAGGGTTGCCGTTGTGGTTCCGTCACCAGCAACATCATTGGTTTTCGTGGCAACTTCTTTAACCAGCTGAGCGCCCATGTTTTCGTATTCGTCTTCCAGTTCGATTTCCTTTGCGATGGTCACGCCGTCATTGGTGATCATCGGGGATCCAAACTTCTTGTCCAAAACAATATTTCTGCCCTTGGGCCCAAGTGTGACCTTCACTGTGTCAGCAAGCTTGTTGACACCGACTTCCAGGGCTTTTCTGGCTTCTTCACCAAAAATAATCTTCTTCGCCATTTTCATTTCCTCCTTATTCTACAACAGCAAGGATATCATTTTGCTTGAGAATAGTGTATTCAACCCCGTCCATCTTCACTTCGGTACCGGCATACTTGCTGATCAGCACTCTGTCGCCTACCTTGACTTCCATCTTTACTTCTTCCGTGCCGGGGCCAACAGCCTTTACTTCCGCAACCTGAGGTTTTTCCTTGGCAGTACCCGGAAGGACGATTCCGCTTTTCGTGGTCTCTTCTGCTTCAACCATCTTCACAACCACTCTGTCGGCTAACGGTTTAATGTTCATGATATACCCTCCTTATCCATTTTCCGGCTTTTGCCGGTCTTCTTCCTGTATAACCCGAACCCATGCTTTCGTGAATTCTCCACTTCAACAGGATTCAGTCCATAATATTAGCACTCACCTTCATCGAGTGCTAATATTATATTAAACTATCTCTTTTATTTCAGGCAAACATTTATTCACTATGTTTTTCGGCAAATAATCCGTTCCTGGCCGGTTAGCTTAAAATATCTGTTTAATGCTTCCTTTTTCTTTATTTCTACCGACATCAGGCAAGAAACCGCCAGCTGCTGAATCAAACCTTTATCGAACCCCCGCATATTTTGCCCTGAGTCCAAATATACACACCGGAAGGCTTGGCTTATCAAATGCTCCTAAGACCCCTGCCTCATAGTGTATTTTTAGCCCTTTGGGCTAAAAAACGCGTGGCGGGGGATAAACCGATTTCTGCTTCAGTGGGGGTACAATCCCCCATTGAAGGGGCTGGTCGCAAGCTTCGCTTGCTGCTCGCCCATGCAGCCTGGCATTTGATAAAATGCTCGCGGACCGTTCATAATTATCAGAGATAATTATGAACTAGTTGCACACAAAACGCGCAAGTC
>JAAYJG010000316.1 GCA_012523055.1 Ruminiclostridium sp.
ATATTGCCAGCTTCCTTCCCTACTCCATCACACGCACATGGCACGTTCAGATTGCTATTTTCTGGATTGCAAGCGCCTGGTTAGCCACCGGACTCTATATTGCTCCGTCGTTAAGCGGCAGGGATCCTAAATTTCAAAAGCTCGGCGTGAACGTGCTATTCGTGGCGTTGCTCATCGTTGTTGCCGGCTCACTTATCGGACAATGGTTTGGTGTAATGCAAAAACTGGGGCTGGTAGAGAACTTCTGGTTCGGGCACCAGGGTTACGAATATGTTGACTTGGGGAGATTCTGGCAGTTGCTGCTGGTTATCGGATTGTTCCTGTGGCTTGCACTGATGATCCGGCCCATTGTCCCCATCATCAAGAAAGGAACCAGCGAAAGGGGATTGCTCATTCTCTTCCTGATCTCCTGCTTTGCCATTGCATTTTTCTATGCAGCAGGCTTGATGTGGGGACGCACCACCAACCTGGCCATTGCTGAATACTGGCGCTGGTGGGTTGTCCATTTGTGGGTTGAAGGCTTCTTCGAAGTGTTTGCGACGGTAGTTGCAGCATTCTTGTTTACCCGGATGGGGTTACTGAGAATAAAGTCGGCAACCAACAACGTGCTGTTCGCCACCATTATCTTCCTTTCTGGCGGTATCCTGGGAACATTCCACCACCTCTACTTCACGGGAACACCCACAGGTGTCATGGCACTGGGAGCGACATTCAGCGCCTTGGAAGTTGTTCCGCTGGTGTTGATCGGATTTGAGGCGTTCCACAATTACCGGATGAGTAAATCAACCGAATGGCTGGCAGATTATAAATGGCCCATCTATTTCCTGTTATCGGTAGCTTTCTGGAACTTCCTGGGTGCCGGCATTTTCGGATTTATCATCAATCCGCCCATCGCATTGTATTATATGCAAGGCCTGAACACTACTCCCGTACACGGACATGCCGCACTTTTCGGTGTATACGGCATGTTGGGAATCGGGTTGATGCTGTTTGTGCTTCGCAGCATGTACCGCAAACAAAAATGGAACGACAAGCTCATTAAATTTACGTTCTGGACACTGAACGCCGGCTTGCTTTTAATGGTGGTCGTCAGCTTACTGCCCGTTGGATTAATGCAAACGTTTGCCAGTGTAAACCACGGGATGTGGTATGCACGTTCGGCCGAATTCATGCAACAACCGGTGGTAAATGCATTCAAATGGTCGAGGATCATTGGAGACACCGTGTTCGGCATAGGAACCCTTACGCTCTTCCTGTTTGTTTATCAATTAACCCTGAAAAAAGACAAATCAACAAATTAGTTCATTCATTCACATAAAATTAAAAAACATGTTCATCAATTCAGAAAGTATTATTGGAAAAATTGTAGCTGAAAACTATAAAACGGCAGCTGTCTTTAAATCATACAACATCGATTTCTGTTGTAACGGAAGCCGGAGCATTGCGGCTGCCAGCAAAGAAAACAACATAGATGAAAACGTAATTTTGCAAGAGTTATCGGAAGTGTTGAACAAAAAAGAAGATTCGGACATTGATTTTAAATCGTGGTCGATCGACCTGCTCGCCGATTACATTGAAAAGAAACACCACAGGTATGTCTTTGCAAAAATTCC
>JAAYJG010000317.1 GCA_012523055.1 Ruminiclostridium sp.
CTAAAAGCTTGAACCCCGATAACTTCAACGGGTTTCAAGCTTTCTCTTTTCTGCAAGTGTCAAACACAGGTTATTATATTGGATTTCTTTGCTTGAAGCAATACTGCTAAAAAATTCTTGACCTCGGGTTCTGTGGATTTTACAGTCTCCTAAACCTGATAACTGATGATCGCGGATGCTCTGATTGCATATTTACAAGCAATCTGGAATATGGTAAACAAGATGAATCTATGGTAGAATAGTTGAAAAACCAAAAGTAGATTATAGCAAATCAGGAGTAGAGGGATAACATGCAAACTTATGGAGTATTGGATCTGATTGGGAACACCAAGTTGATTGATCTGAAAAAAGCAACCTGCTGCAGCATTTTCGGGAAAGCTGAGTTTTTGAATCCTGGCGGAAGTATCAAGGACAGAATCGCAAAGTATATGCTCGAAGAGGCAGAGCGCACAGGCGCACTCAAAAAGGGCATGAAGATCATCGAGCCTACTTCAGGAAATACGGGCATTGGGCTAGCTTTGGTAGGCATTCAAAAGGGATATGAAGTGATCATCGTAATGCCTGAGAATATGAGCGAAGAGAGAAAGAAAATCATTCAAGCCCTTGGCGCGGAGCTGGTTTTAACCCCAGCCGACAAGAATGTGGATGGAGCCCTGCAGGAAGTGGAAAGAAGAAGAAGCGCTGATTCGTCCCTGTTCGTGCCGATGCAGTTTGAGAACCCGAATAATCCAAAGATTCATTATATGACCACCGCACCTGAAATATGGGAACAGTTGGATGGTCAGGTAGACATCTTTGTATCCGGTGTTGGCAGTGGCGGTACCCTGGGCGGAATCGGAAGGTTTTTGAAGGAGAAAAACCCGAATGCCCTGATAGTGGCTGCAGAGCCCAAAAATGCATCCGCTTTGCTGGGGCAGCATCCGGGGTTCCACAAAATACAAGGCATTGGGGACGGTTTTATTCCTCCTGTTTTGGACACCTCCCTGGTCGACTCGGTCGTTGAGGTAACCGATGAGGACGCGATACAAACCGCAAGAGAGCTTGCTCTGAAACAAGGGCTTTTGGTCGGTATTTCATCGGGTTGTAATGTCTGGGCAAGCATGCAAATAGCCAAAAAATACGGCCCGGGTTTGAACATTGCCACCATTTTATGTGACAGAGCTGAAAGATATTTTAGTACTGAATTGCTATAGCAACAGAATCAACCGGAGGATTACCATGGCAAAACTATATTTCCGGTATTCTGCAATGAATGCCGGAAAAACAACACAATTGCTGCAAGTAAAGTATAATTATGAAGAGCGCGGGCAAACCGTTCTTTTGTTCAAACCGTCCATCGACAACCGTGAGAACACGACCAGGGTAAGGTCGAGAATTGGGCTGGAAGCCGAAGCCATCCTCATTAAGTCAGACACTGACCTGTTGCAGGAAGTGCAGGCGGCGTTAACAAAGCACTCCATTCACTGCATTCTTATCGACGAAGCTCAATTTCTTTCAAGGCAGCAGGTGTTACAGCTTTGTATCATTGTAGACGATTTAAACATTGCTGTCATAGCTTACGGCCTAAGGGCAGATTTCAAGGGGAACCTGTTTCCCGGCAGTGAAGCACTGCTGGCCTTTTCAGATAGCATCGAAGAAATAAAAACCATTTGCTGGTGTGGTAAAAAGGCAATCATGAACACACGTTTACTTAATGGTAAGCCTGTCTACGAGGGAGAGCAGGTTCAGATAGGCGGAAATGAAAGCTACATTTCACTTTGCCGAAAGCACTGGCGGGAAGGAAAAAACGCACCAGAATAATGTAGCTTTTCCGTTCGAAGTGAGTGATTATTCTGTATTCAAATCCTTCCTGACAATTCTCCACCGAGGCAGAAACTGATCCATATACCCCTTAAAAACATAGTTGTGGCTCTTTTCCAGCAGATGAACCAGTTCATGAACCACCACATACTCCATAGCCTGTGGTGCTTTCTGCATTAATCGGAGGTTTAACCATACTTTCCCCGTTTTTACGTTGCAGGAGCCCCAACGGGTTTTCATATTCTTTATACTCACACCCGATGCACGCACACCAATAATTCTTTGCCACTTTTCAACCAGTGCGGGAACCTCCAGCATCATCATTTTCCGATACCAATCATCCAACAGCTTTTTCTTTTGCTCCACTGTACTATTCTCGTGGATATACATTTTGATTTCTCCCTGGCTAACTTCTATTCTTTTTTTCTGGGAGTCAATTACCTCCAGTTTTAGGGTTTTGCCCTGAAATGGGATGCATTCCCCGGAGCAGTACATTCGTTGAGCCTTTTGTGATGTTTTCACACATCTTTCTCTGTGGGTTAATATCCATAATATTTTACTCTCAGCGAATTGCTTGATTTGTCGCAGGCTCATACACTGAGGCGCTGAGATATGAACCTCCCCCATGGGCGGCTTGATTCGGATATAGACATGTTTAATCCTCTTTTTATGAATTGTCATTTCAATGTCATTTACAATAATTTTATCCAAAAGCTTAACCCCATTTGCCTTATATACGCAACAAGCCGGGATGGTGTCCTGTAATGCATTCTGCGCCTTCCGCTGTAACGATAAAGGTGTTCTCAATGCCCACCATTCCAATGTTATCAAACCCCTTTTTGGGCTCGAGGGCGAATACCATTCCCTCCTGCATCGGTTCCCGGAACCCTTCGGCAATCACCGGTGCTTCATCGATCAACAGACCGATTCCATGGCCCAGAAATTTTACCCGTCGGCTTCCGAAACCCATGAAGTTTTGCAGAAAGTCTTGATCCAGGCTGTTCATAATCGATTTGTATATGGTTTCAGGAATGGAACCAGGCTGTAAAAGTGCTGCCATCCGGTTCTGGATTTCGATACATCTTTGGTGCGCCTGGATCACTTCTTCAGGCAGATCTCCTCCGAACACGTAGGTCATGGTTTTATCGGTATGATACCCATCCACACCACATCCAATATCTATAAAAACCAGGTCACCTGCTTTCAACCTGTTTTCCCGGCTGCCAAACGTAGGAACTGAAGCACCCAACCCGTAATTCCCACCGGGTCCGTTAAAGTAAGTGGGATAGATGGAGCTTTTTCCAAAGCAGATGTTGCCAATAACCATTTCAGTATCGAACATGCCAAAGCGCGTAACACCCTGGTGGCCTTCCTGTATCAAGATGGAATACAACTGGGTGGCAAGCTCCGCTTCGCTCATTCCTTCCCTGAGAATTTCAGGAACTCTCTGCTCTAACACCCTTTGATGTATCCGCCCAGCTTCCCGCATCAGATCGAGCTCAAACGCGCTTTTCACCGCTCTGACCGAGGCGAGGACAGGGTCGACCGGTTTCACGTTCTCAAAGGGGAAGTATTTTTGAATGCGCTGAAGCATCGCAAGAGGCACAAATTCGGTTTCCAGATATACATCCGACGGAAACCTGCCATAAGCCCAGGCAACATCTCTGTAGCTTTCCATGGGATGAATCACGGGAAACAGCGATTCGTCCGCAGCCCTTTCAAAGCTGCGCCGAACCCAATATTCTGCCTGATCGTCCCGGGGAATGAGCAGCATGCCATCCTGCATGGTTCCGGTAAAATAGTACTGGTTGATCTTGCTGATAATTACAACCAGCTTCCAGTCGGGATCCATATCCAGCATTTTGCCCTTCAAAGCATTCATTCTGTTTTGCAGCTCGGTAAGGGTCACTTTTCTATTCATTATATATACCCCGCATCGAAAAGATGGGTATAATATACCATACTCGTTCAAAAATATAAAGCATTCATCTATATGTTGCATATTATGGTATTTTTGTTATTTGTCCTCATTTGTGAGCGTAAAGAATTCCCTGGCTCTGATTGTTGTTCATAAAGAGCCGCATATTTTAAGGCCGTTTTTGCGGGCCTTAAATTTCAGGATTTTATAGATGCTGACTATTAATTCATTTCTACTTTTTCCACATCCTGCATCCAATCCCAATGGGTTGTAATACCAGGGGTTACTGTGTCCATATTGATCCTTTGTGTGCTGAACGCGACCAGGTTCTTTCTTTGATAGGTGGGTATTTCAACACCCCAGTCAAGAATAATATCCAGTGCTTTCTTGTAGGTTGCTTTCCTGTAGGCTTGATCAACACTTTTTCTTGCGGTCATAATCGCCTCATCCAACTCTGAATCTTTGATGTAATAGTAGTTGGTCTTTGGTTCTGTTCCATCTACCGTTTTGGAGCTGTGATATGCATTACATATATCCATGTCAATAGGTGCACTCCATGCGGCCGCCCACATTTCCTGTGAAAGTGCGTTCAGAGAACTCAATAAAACATTCGGGTCGGGGACATCTTTGATCTTCAAGGTTATACCAATCTTTGCCAGCTGATCGCGGGAATCGGTGAGGATTGCGAATGAGGGGTGAGCACCAACACCGTATGCCGGAATAATGATTTCATATTCCAGTTTTGCACCGGCAGGAGCAGCGGTAAACTGACCGCTGGCTTCATCAAAGGTGTAACCAGCAGCTTTAAAGAATCCAACGGCAGCCTCCAACGCCGCGTCCAATTTTGCCTGCCCTGTCATATCTGCGGTATAAATAGGTTTCTTGTTGACATCTGTGGAGTATGCCACCTGATATCCCGCGTCTGCCTTTTGCGGGGCTGCCCAGGAAGTGTTGGAAATGGGATAATTGATGACGGAAGCGGCATCAACATAATAGTATTCGATAGCAGTATCACGGTTCACAGAGAAAATAGTGGCAAAAGCTTTTCTTAAATTCTTACTGGCCGCAGAGGATGGATCTCCGCCAACATTGACGTTCTTTGCGCTGATGCCAATATAACCGTAGGCAAGGTCATCAATAGCTCTGGTAGTAATCACATCACCAGTAATCTCACCATTTGAGTTGTAAGCTTTGAGTTCGCTAAACTTTTCGCCAGATTGGGCCGCTAGATCGATAGTGCCTGCGCGGATACCCGCGAGCATTTCATTATCGGTGAGTTCTTTCAACCGCAGAAGCCTGGTCTGCGGTACTCCCTTATAGTAATTTTCATTGGCTTCGTAATAAACAACCTTATTTTCATACTTGATGAACTTATAAGGCCCTGCGCCCATGGGCCTGGTCGTTTTAGCCTCAATGATGGAAAGATCTCCTCTTGGGAAGCCGAACTTGTTATTCGCGTAATCATACTGTGCTTCATTACCGTAATAATGCAGTGGTGCAACTTGAATTCCACAAATACTATAAATCGCGGTGGCTTCAAATCCTTTGACCTTGACTTCTACTTCGGTTTGGCTCAGTTTCCTGATGCCTTCGATGTTCGGTACTTCTGTACCGCCGGAAGAATAGAGCTTTTTCGTCAACAGGGTTTCACCAACAATGGCTTCGATATCTCCGCGAAAATTAGCATTGTACTTCTCGCCAAGAGTTGTAAAATCAGTGCCATATTGTGCAACGACGTCTGCAAATACCTTGGCCTCATCCATAACCTTTGAGGAATCATAGGTTTGATCAACACTATAGAAGTATGCGAACAAATCCTTAGCAACGGGATATGTATCCGTATACTTCTTGTAGCTTGCATTGCCATAAATACCCTTCACCCAAGCCAGCTCGGAAGCCAGAAGATCAGAAATAAATTTCTTTATGGCGGTCTTGGACTCTGCGCTTGGGTTGACTATTTCATAATCTATTTCAGCCTGGGTAACAATTGATTCTTCAGCTTTGGAATTGTTTAACCGATAATTCTTCAAGCCTAATATTTTGCATGTATTGAAAGAAGAAGCTCCTGTGTAGCTTGGATCAGAAAGAACATAATAGGAAAAGATGATGTCATCTGCATCCATTATGTGCCCATCACTGAATTTGATGTCGTCTCTGATTTTTATATGGTATGTCGATATATCAGCTGTTGCATCGTATGCCACCTTTACATCGGCAACTCCGCTGTAAAAATAATCTACCCCGTTAAACTTAATTGTTTCGCCCTGGATGGCGTTGTATACTATCCCACTGGCTCTGTCTGTGGTCAGCAAGGAAACCTGGGTTAACTTTGTAGCATCTATGTCACTGGGTGTGGATGCAAAAAAAGGGCTGAATTTCTGGCTGAATGCCGCATAACCAGCCACCAGTGGTTTTGTGATGGCGGGCTTTGGAGTAACAACTGGATCTATTTTTGATGTGTCAGTATCCCCGGGCGTCTTTGTCGGTTCCGGCGTGTTTTGTGTTTGCGTATCAGATGATGCAGGCTCATATGTTGTAGCACATGCTGTTGCAAGAACCGCAATCATCGTTACTGCCAACAGAATTGCGAGTGCTCTTTTCAAATTCATACCTTCGCTCCCGATACATGTTGAAAGCTCATATCACTATGGGCTTTCAACAGTCTTATTGTCTTAAATGTATCAAAATGATGGAATTGTGTCAATGTCATTGTCTTATACTATCTGAATAAACCTGATCATATTTATTTCAATTCAGAAACTCATTGCTTCTCACAACTTATATGAAACCCCAAAATGAGCGGCCGAAAAAAAGGTTCAACCTGTAGGCTGAACCATAGTTTGGAGTATAACCAGTTTGAACCTGATTGATATGAAAGGACTGGCTGAAATGAAATTCATTTATTTAGACGTCAAACAAGACAAACGGTTCCATTAAAATTTATCTTTTCGATTTTGCTTTGTTTCTGCTTCCGCCGATGTCCAGACATCCGGTGTAGTGTCGGGATCACAACTCCACAGATGATGGTAATGTTTTTTCATGGATATCCTCCTCGCTTTGATAATTTATTACAAATACATTTTCTGTAACGCTTCATATTCAGACAAGATAAAAAAGCAGGAGCCGCATACTAAAGTGCAAACAGCAAAAAACCCGCTTGTTGCGCGGGTTTTAAGTTTAATTTTTTGTTCATCTGGGATCAGAATATCCGGTTCGATCGGGTCTTTCACAACCAATATATTATTGGGGCAAAAACTCAAAAAATAATTCTTTCTCTATATAATCCTGGGGCGGCAAAATTTTCTGGTTATATGCGATGTTTAACTTCGCATATGCTGCTTCAAAAGAAATATTTTGTAAAGGTATCGCACCATACTTCAATATTTCTCTACTCGTCACGTATAAATCACTATCAATATTTTTAAACGAAATCAAATAAAAATCTATACCTTCATCTTTGCACTTCTTCACAAATTTCGGTAAAGAAGAACTACTATCACTAATACAACCGGTCCCTGAATGATATAAGCTATGTAAAATAGCTTTAGGCTTATGCTCAAAATTAAAAAAATTATAATCCAGACCTGGATATGGTTTAATGGCAAATACCTGATTCTTGAAATCAATATCACAATCCAATAATTTATTCCTATGTTCAACCAATTCGTCCATTGTTGGGTTAATCCTATTTTTATTTATCTTAAAGCAGCCATCTTTTATTTCTCCAAGGTCGATACCACCAAAACTATAAAATTGATCATTGTAAGAATCGGCTTCTCGAATTCTTGAAGATAAATATACAATATTTTTCTTGCTATTGCTTTGATAAATTGTATAAACTCCTCGAATACCGGAATTGGTAATAAATTCAACAGAGCTATTAAAGTTATCTAACCCATTGCTTTCTTCAATTTCTAATGCATGATTACTTCCTGTAATAACTATAGGTATCTCGGTATGGTGAAACAAAAAACTTAATATTGCGGATGTGTATGGCAAAGTGTCCGTTCCATGAGTAATAATGATGCCATTATACCTGTCCATTTCAACTTGATTAATTGTTTTATATAATTTTTCCCAATGGTTTGGTGTACAGTTTTCACTTAAAATATTAATCGGTTGAATCGTATCAAATTCAACGTCTGTGTTGTATTTCTCCTGATATAACTTCAGTAAATAGTAGCCTGTAGAGTCATCTACATCAATTGTAGAATTTTGAATCCTGCTTCCTATTGTACCTCCTGTAAAAATAACAAGTATCTTTTTCATAAACACCAATCTCGCCTTCTTTATATATTCACTTTAAATGTACATGTTTTCTTGAATGCATTTTTCTGGGGGCATTGAGTATTTAAACACTCAATTTTCACTGATACCCCATTCAATAGCTCTTCTAAAACTCCATCGCAATAGCCTTTTAAAAAGCTACATAGCTTTATATCATTTTTTCTTCTGTTACAGCACAAAAAATTCTCTGTAATATCAAGAGTGCCATCAATTAAACCTTCATCAGTATTTACACATAAATTGCTTGAAAACTTTCCCCATCCAACTTCCGAATCAAATTCACACCATTTTGAAACTTTATCTTCATAAAGTATTTTGTTATCTTCAACTTCCCATTTCTGATTCATTACTCTGCCAAACCTAGTGCCGCTTTCATAACCCATTTCATATAGAACCTTATTTGCGGATTCTTCATTTACCATTTCTTTAACTCTCTTGTACATTACCTCAAATAACATATTTATCGTATCAACTTTAAATGAAATGTTTCTGCTGCCATCCGCCTGGTTAATTATGATACCGCGTTCCTTAATTAATTTTATGTTCGCTTTATCCTGATCATTCTGATTTTGTGATGGGTGTTGCTGATAATTATGTTTTTCAAAGGACTCTGTAATTGCTTTTTCAAGGTTTATAAAGCCTAAGCTTGCTAACATGTTTTTCAAATAGTTAAAAACTAAATCGGCTTCAACCTGGCTGCATTCCTCGCCATCATGAACAAGTTTATTTCTTAATTTAACAATCGAATTATAGTTCAATGTATCAATTAATC
>JAAYJG010000318.1 GCA_012523055.1 Ruminiclostridium sp.
CTCTTTATAGCCCATACAATAGAGCTATAAAGTATCTTCAAAAGATTTGCGGCCAATATCAAATTGGCCGCAAATTTATTGAATTTCAATCTTTATTGTAATTTCACCTTACTGCTTCCCTCCGCGCTTCTCATAATCTTCCTCAATCCGCTCTTTCCATTTCTTCGACAGCTTGTTGCCACAGCGCACATCACTTACAGCGGCGCAGACGGTTTCATAATTCAATAAAGTCCCCTGGCTGTCCGCATGATAATTTACAGCCATGTCTTTGCTAATGCCCACCTTCGCAGCCGTTTCAGCCGCATCAATGTTGGCTCCCAGGAAAATAAACTCTCAACTGTATTTACTCTTCTGGTGCTCAATCATCTGTTTCACCTTTTCGGAACTAAATTCACGGCTTGCGTTCTCCAGGCCATCTGTGGTGATAACAAACATGATATGTTCAGGGCGCTCCTCTTCTCTGGTATGCTTCAGCGCATTGCCGATTTTGTTGATGGTCTTTCCCACTGCATCCAATAAAGCTGTCGTTCCCCTCACATAATACTCATCCTGTGTGATGGGGCGTACCCCGCGAAGGTTAATGCGGTCATGCAGCAATTCATAGTGATCATCAAACAGTACGGTTGTGATAATCGCTTCTCCGGTCTCCTCTTTTTGCTTTTTCAACAATGCGTTATAGCCGCCGATTGTGTCCGTTTCAAGGCCACTCATGGAACCGCTTCTGTCCAAAATGAATACCAGTTCTGTTAACCCTTTTTTCATTGTATTATCCTCCAATCAATTATTGTGATTTAAGGATAACACCGCAACCATTCAGTTTGGTCGCACGGCAGGCGACATTTTGACGCTATGGATAGATACCGCTACCCCAGAAGGTTTTGATCAAAAGCGAATAACGCTTCATTGATTTCAAAAATATTATAATTACCTTCTTCGATGAAACATGGGGACGGTTCTTTTGTTTCACTTCTGTGAAACAAAAGAACCGTCCCCATGTTTCATTTAAACCAGCTATCAAATACCATGTGCTGGAAGGCTTCCTGGTACGCGGCTTTACCTGTTTCTGCGATGGCCTGCGCTACTATCTGCAGGTTTGGTTCTCGAATGCTTTGCATTTTTTTGATGCGGCTTTCACTTAATAAAACATTGGATACAGACTGGTAATAAACATCGGTGGAATAGCCCTGTAATTCAAGGCTTTCACCATACCTGGTTTTCAGCCTGTCGGCTATCAGCAAGCCCTCCGGGTCCAGGTCACCTGAATAAAAAAGCCTCGCTCCGCTCTTCACTGCCATATCCAAAAGGATATACACTGCCAGGTTGGGCTGGCCTAAAGTGCAAACAAGAGCGGTTTGCTTTTTCCGGCAAGGTTCGGAAAGCAGACTAAAAATAGATGGGTTTTCCACTACAATCACTTCTTCTTTCGGGGCAACGATTTGGCTCACCTGGCTTAAAGCTGCCAGCGGGATGGAAACCGGTTGCCATTTAGCGGTGAAGGCCAGCCAACCCGAATGAGGTGCTCCGTCTGCATATGCTTCAAACCCGCAGCATAAAACCTGGTTGGACAGCTCATCAATCATCAGCCCCGCAAGATAATACAGTTCCGCTTTTTCTTCCGGGTTATCCGGAAACTTTTTCGAAAACAGCCATCCGATGGCGTATTGCAGCAGACGTCCTGCTCTGGTATTGAGGTCGAAGGCATGGGGATCCTTTGTGATATCCGCCGCAAAAAGAGGCAGGGATCGGTATTGGTTGTATTGAAAAGGAAGCTGCACCATCGCTTTGCAAACCGCTGACAACTCCTTTTGGAAGCGTTCATCACTCTCGTTATAGCCACCCAAAACGGTTAAATAGGCATTATTCTTCCGGGTGAATATATCAAGCAGCCACTCCTCAGCGTTTGTCCCTTCATATTCCAGGGCAATGTCGATAATAAAATCGTTTTTGACAACTTCCTTAAGAAATCGTTTGTCTTTATTAGCTATAACAGGGCTTTCGAAATAAACTTCCAACAGTTCCGGAAGTGATACCCCGTTGAAACGTGAGTTATCCAGACACTTTTGAAAGCTAGCCAGGGAAATCCTGGCTTCGATGCTTTTCGAATAATCCTTCCGGAAAAAGGCTGAAAAGGCCTCTCGTTCTTCACTTTTCAACGCTCCCAGCTGAACAAATCCACCGACTCTCCCAAGAGCCTCATATTTGTTTTTTATCTGCAGAAGAAGCCGGTGGAACCCTTTATTGTTATGAAAATACTCCGCACATTCCCGGAGGCCGCGGCTCTCCATGATGCTTCTCCTTTCAGGCGCTGTTCTCTTCGGTAACAAGGCTGCGTACTCTTCCATTCCAATGATAACGGATAACAGTTACATAATCGGCGTTATTAGGCCGCAGCAGCTCACAGATCGACAGGGAGGGCACTGTCTCGTAATCTCCCCAGAGATTCTGGGAATTGATGATGAAGTTCAGCTTTAGCTCTTCGAGCAGGCGGAACATGTCCAGAATATTTTTATCATCTACCCCTGCAAAGGCTTCATCCAGGGAAATCATTCTGGGGCAGTCCTTCCGGGCGTTTTCATATCGTGCATAAACGGCTGAAAACAACGGGGCATACATGGCCATGGCCTTTTCACCCCCGCTGAAGATGAAGAAGGCGTTGTTTGTCAGTTCTCGTTTGTTTTCTCCGGTTTTCTTGTAGTAAAGCTGGAATTCAAACCACTTCCGGTAATCCAGAATTTCCTTCATGATCAGGTGAAAGTTCTGCTTCCTGCCGTCATCAGACATTCTGGTTCCCGCTTGTTTAATTTTTGAGCGGAAATGGGCAGTCAGGGACATCATCCTGTTCTCATCCAGCAAAGCGGCATCTGTCTTCAGAAGCTCCACCAGCTCTCTTGTTCCCATTTGCTCCTCATTCTCCGCTGCCTTGTTCTTCCACGAAAGGCTGAAGGACAATCCACTGGAAGTATTCATCGCCTGCATCAGCAGATTGATTTTTCCCACCCATCGTTCGCTATGATAGATTCGGGCTCTGATTTTCTTTCCTACCGTGTTGATCAGGATATCTTCAAACAAGTGGCGGTCTTCTTCCCGCAGCAGCTTCTCATTCTGGTCGATGGACTGGTTGATATACTCTGACAGCGTATAGAATCCGGCTTCCCTGCCTTCGAGCCTGGCAGTCAGATCCAAACGGCGGCGGTTCGCCGCTAATCGTCTGATCTCCTGATTCTCGTACTGGCCTTCTCTCTCCTCAAACTGATACTGTAGTGACAGGTTATATTCCAGAAGGAATTGCTGGCTGTTGTTGTAGATGTCTACCAGCCTGGATACGAATTCTTCGCGAGTTTTCTGTTCGTTTTCATATTGTTTCAGTTCCTTCAGAACCGCCTTGCAGCTCTTCAATGGATCACTGGAATCATCTTCACGCTTCGTTACATATCCCAGCCTGTATTCCTGTAGAAAGCTTTCCTGAATAAAGGAGTTCAGTCCGGCTTTCGCAGTAATGTCCTGGTTTGCCTGGTTCAGCTCCTGATACCTGTTTTCCAGTTTGGTTTTCAATTGGCCACACAAGTCAGCGTTTTTAGGTATTAATTCGTTCGTCAACTCCTTGAATCGTTGAATGCATTGGCCGATCTCCTTCTCAATTTCCTCGTGTCCCAATTCTTTGAGCATATTCTCATAATTGACCTTTTGCGCCAGCAGGTTCTCCTGCCTGCGTTGAAAATTGCCCAAATCATACAGGATATTATCCAGATCTCCAAGTATTTCTGTCTGCTGTTCCAGCAACATCAGGATATTGCTGTGCGTATTGAGATTGTCGCTATGAAGGATAATCAGTTCACTCAGCATATCCCCATATTTGTCCATGATTTTTTCGGCTTCACGATATTCCTTGAGCGCCAGGGGTATTTCACATTTTCCGGCAGCTTCAAAGACCTTTTCCCTTGCTTCCTTCAATCCGCGGAACGACTCTTCAGCCTTGGCTTCTTTCTCTCCCAAAGTTTTCATGCAGTTTTTCAGCAGGAATTCCTCGTTTTTGACCATCTGCCAGGATTCCTCCAGATCCTGCACACTTGGGAAGGCTTGCAGTTCGCGCTTTAAAGCATCAAGCTCCTGAACAATACGACTGAGTTGAATGTTCAGCCCGTCCATTTCCTGCTCAAGCAATGATTTTTCAGCTTCAAGACGGCGGATATTCTCCAGCCTGAACTGTTTTCTGGCTTCCGCACCAATAAACCTGGGAGTAGCCAGCCCGGATGCATTCCCTTCTATCAGCCCAATCCTGTAATGACCGTTTTCATCAACATAGGTATTCCCAATATTCGGGTCCAACATAATGGTTTTCAGTACATTGTCAATCTCTTCAACACTGATTCCGCTTTCATTTCCGGCAACGGGCTTCAACAGCTCGGACAGTGTATGTGCCATAAACTGTGGTTCCGCAATGAGATACCTGTCGGCCGCTCCCGTGCTGTCCGAAAAAAGCTCGCTTGTGTATTGAGACGGAACGATCAGGGCGTCCAGAACCCCCATATCCTGCAGCGCTTCCTCCAGCCGGCCCCGCTCCTGCGCGGGAACCCCTTCACAAAAATCTACAGCCATATAGAAGGGGACATGGGGAATGCCTTTCTCTTTCAGGACAGCTCGGTTTTTTATAACCTTTTCCTCCCTGGCAGGTTCAGGCTCTTTCCTGTTTTTCCATTGATCAAGCTCTGCTGCGATCCCGGCTTTCTTCTCTGTCAGCTTTTCAATTTCATTGGAAACCTTGTGCCTGTTTTGCTCCATGATCGTTTCAGCTTCACGGAAAGCATCGTGCGCATGTGCAGACAACTGATTGTATCCGGTTACCCTTCCATATTGCTGCACATCTCGCGCCAGGGCCTGCAAATGAGTTCCAAGCTTTAAAAACGTATTGTCATTGTCCCATTTATACACTGTTTCAATATACTCTTCACGGGTCTCAAGAAAAAGGTTTTCACAGCGTTCCAGGTTTTTCGCTGTGCTCTCTCTTGCCTTTCTCGCTTCATCCAGCTGTTTCAGGCTGTCATCGTAATCACCCGCACAACGCTGCTCGGTTTCGAGTGTCTGCAGGGTGTTTCTGATTTTTCCGCGGTACAAGCGTGTCTGTTCCTTAATATAGTCAAAGCTGTATGGCTGGTCTGGTCTTTCCTTTAGTTCCGCCGACATGAAGCCTTGCTCGTGAAAAAAAACATCATATGCCTGATCATCCATGGCATCCAGTTTCTTCAGAATTTCATCCTCTGTCTGGGAGAGCTTGTCTTGCTGCTGCTTCAGGCCTTCTTCGTTTTTCCGCACAGCGTCATCCTTTTTACTCTTCGCTTCTTCCTTCTGCTGTATTTGGATGCTTAAATCCTGAAGGCTGGACAAAACCTTATCTAGCTCATTCCTGGCTTTATAGCTGTCATGCTGCTCCAGCTGTTCTTTTTTATGCTCGAGGGCTTCCTTCTCATTGATAAACCTTTGTTTTTCTTCTTCAGAAAGCCTTTGGGCATCTTCTAGTTCATGAATATCTTGTTCAAGCCGCGTGGCTTTCCTGTTTGCTTCATCCAGCTGTTTCTGGCTGTTATCGAAAGCTCTTGCCTTTTCAAACAGGATAAACTCATTGTAGCGGTCATATTCCTTGCGCACCTTAGCTGCCGCTTCCCTGCTCTTTTTCAGCATTTCAAGCTGTTCTGCAATGGAATCCATGTTTTCTATGGCTTCGGACATGGGGCGTAAATCATCGTCGGACAAAGGCTGCAGGGAGTTTTCCATGATCTCGTAAATAACACTGGGCTTGAATTCCTTTGACAGCTTTGGTGTGCGCAGTTGAATCAGCAGCTTGATCAGCTCATCATATTCCTCCAGGGATTCAAAACCAAACAGAAGCTTGTTCACCATCTCCATGTAGTCTTTTTGGGATTCAGTTACCTCACCACCGGTTTCAAGGCGGTTTTTCAACTCACTTTTTGTTAACGGGATTTTTTCACCAATGTCCTTATATAGCTGAAAATCGACGCCAATGCGCCTGCCATCGGTGATGGAAAAGCCCCAGAACTGCAACGGATTATTGCGTCTGGCTCGCAGCCCCATGCCTATGGTCAGATAATTTCCGGCGTTTTCCTTTTTGAATTCCATGAACAGGTAGCCCGTATTCTCATCCCGATCATGTTCCTCTTCTGTTAGCAGGTAGTTCTCCAGCCTTCTTGCCCTGGAGCCAAATGGATCAAGCCTTTCAGGGCTTTTATTCCCGTCAAGCAGCAAGGGGATGAAGCTTTGCATGGTCACAGATTTTCCCGAACCGTTAGAGCCTCGTAACAGAAGCCGTCCGCCGCTAAACTGAAATTCCTCTTCGTCATAATACCAGAAATTGATCAATCCAATTCTGTTGATCACCCATTTGTCTGTCATATAACCTGTTTCCATGTGTCCTCCTGCGAGCGGATGCCGATTTTTTGTTCAAACTCCTTAGGATACCTGCCGCAAATCTTACCGCACAAGGGCAGCAGCTTGACCCTCTGGCTGCCCCTGTATCCTTCGGCCATGCAGTAGCCTTGCATCATCGCAAGCACTTCCCGTGCCAGTGCGGCCAGGCTCATTTCGCGGTATTCCTTGCTCCAGCCCTGCGCATATAGCCCTCTTAATTTCTCCACCCATCCGTCAAACCTGCCGCGGGAAACCTCAATCGTCTCATCGGCTTCGAGCACGACTTCACCTGTATCCGCCATGCTGCGTACCAACCCGTTCATCTGCAACACAATATCGCTCAGGCTGTTGTTTGCCGGAAAGGAATCCTTGTAGCCCGGGCCTTCAGGAATGATGACGAATGCGCTGTTTTTATGCACATGCAGGTCGAATGCCAGAGCTTCCACGAAATCCTTGTGGATCATATTCCGGTAATTCTTAATATACTGCCAGTCAGGATCGTCCGGGCCTTCGGAATAAACCGCCGGAGACATCAAAAGCCTGCGATAAACCCTGTTCCTGCGAACCTTCCCTCTGTCCTTTTCCACGTCCATCCATTCTCCGTTGTGTATGTCCTGCCAGGTGGCATAATCAACCAGACTGCCGGTGAAAGCTCTCATAAAGTAGCGGGAGATTCCAGTGCTTTCATACAAAACATCCGCATCCATGTTGTTTGCAAACTGGCCTTCATTGCCGTCGTTCACCGCCAGCATACCCACGTCTCTTACAAATTTCAGCACCTTTACCAGTGAACGTCTTTGGCTGTAAATAGTCCAATCCGTCGCCGGCTCAAAATGCCAGGATGACTGGATATAGTCGGTGATTTCCGAAAGGATGAACTGCTCCCCCTGGCTTTTGTCCTCCAAAAACGCCAGCACAAAGCACAGATAAGCATAATCCAACGGTTGATCAAAGCTCTGAATCCCCATCCACGTTTCGGGCTTTCCCGGTGTTTTCTCCAGTTTGATCAGGTGGGGGGTCACAATAAGCCTGTACCCCAGCTTGTCTTTCAGGAAGGCTTCAAACTGCTCTGCGCCATCTTTCACCTGGTAATACAAATCTCGGTTTTCGGATTTTAGAATCCAACAGTTTTCCAATAATACTTCAAGAGCGTTCATATTCTGCCTTTCTAAAGTGGGCTACGCCCACAACCAAATATCGGAACCTGATTGCCGCAAAACTGTTTTACAGCAATCAGGGTTTTTCATCTGTTTCCATCATTTCAGCAGTTGCGTATTCACTGAAGGTCCCCAACTCTTTCATACCATTATGTGGCAAGGTTATTGCGTATCCTCGGTAATCAGCAGCTTATAAGCGGGCATGTCCAGGTCTCCGTCATGGCAGCGGAGAACACAGCGTTCGTCTTTCTCCGGCAGCACAAGCGTAACCAGTTGTCCGGTGTCCGTCTTAATTCTATGATCGGATGCATTACTGGCCCTGGCAACCCAGGTCAGCAGTATTGTCCGGATATGGGATGGAATGACCGGCAGGGCGGCCATGTCAATCTCGTTGTTTTGAATATACCCGCGCAGGGCTTCCTGCTGTTCCTTGACACTGCGGATGTATTCCTGATATTGTCTTTCCTTTTCCTCTTTTTTGCTTTTTATCGGGCTTCTGTGCATCTTTTCGCGGTAAGCACGAACCTTTGGCCTGAGGGTGAGTTCATAGGCCGGTTCATCGTATACTCCACTTTGTATGCTATCGGTGAGCCTGAGAAAATCACCCTGGATATGCCTTGTCCTGAAAATTCCGAAAACGACTGAGGACAGCTTGTGTGCCTCATCCTCCCCACCGCTTTTGATAAACATTTCCGCCAGACGTTTGTATTCTTCCTTCCGGTTACTGGCACTTGTGCGGCTTTCAACAATTTGCGCCGCAAACCTGGTAATTTTCCGGATGATCTCATTGGTGATCTCAAAAAGCCTGACCACTTCACTCTCCTTGTTGCCATCCCCCAGAAACCACGATTGAAAGCTGTGCCATTTTCCAAGGATATTGTCTTCAAGCTGTTTGGGCTCCGGTTGTACATCCATTCGGGGAATGGAAAGCTCATACTCAACCGCCAGGTTTAAAACTCTGTTTATCACAGAGCTCTCCATTTGCTTCAGCTCTTTTTCAATCGCACCGGCCACTCTTTGCAGTTCTTTTACGAATTCCCGCAGATATTCCACCAGCTTGTCCTTGTAAACGAGAAAAGCAGTGGTTCTCATCATCTCCTCTGCCTTCAGGCTGTGGAATGTGCTCATATAATCCTGGTAATTCTGGTTTAAGCGCCTGAAATCATTGTTTAAATCCCTCCACCAGGGTCCTGCCGCTTTGGAGCCCTCGCCTGCAAGGGACTTCATTTTTCGGATTGCCGCGAGCAGCTTCTCAAAAAGGGTGGATTCCAGTGAAGCACCTTCAACGTGCAGGTTCTCCAGGCGTATCGTCAGCCTCTCAATTTCAACGGAATATTCCGATAATCTGTAACGGAACTGCTTGTTCTTGAATTCCTCCACGGTGGAAACCTTAGAGGTGTCCTGCACAGGTACAAGGTTCCCCCATAAAACCAGTGTATCGAGATCCTGCCTGCACTGGTCGATGGTGTAATCCCGGAAGGCCTCATGCTTTATTAACTCAGCATGTACTTCCTCTTTATACATCCAATAATTGATCTTTTCATATTGATCAAAGAAATACCTGAGAATAGGCCTGTAACGGTAGCAGTTCTCAGCTGAAAGGTATTTGGTTTCGTTGACAGGCTTAAAAAGCCCAGGGGTTATTTCCATCGGGCAGACTCCTTCTTCGATGAAAGGTTCCTTCCGGATTCTTTCCTTTATCGTTACCATTATACAAAATGTGAGGGAAATATGAAAGTGGCAGTGTATAGATACCCCTATCCCAGAAGACTTTGATCAAAAGCAAACAACGCTTCATTGATTTCAAAAATATTATAGTTGCTTTCCTCGATGAAGTACTCGATAATAATGTCAAATTTGCTGCTGTGAGATAGCGCATATCCGGCTCGAAGCAGAAGATCCTTTGTTTCATCAAGGCTAAGCCTTAGTGAAATGGCAAAAGCAATAGCTGTGCTCTTGCTTGGTTTATAATGAATATCGCTGCGTATTTTTGAAAATAACTTTCTGTCTATATTGGCTCTTTTGTATGTTTCTACATCCGTCATGCCTTTTTCGTCAATCAAACGCTGTAACATTTGTGAGAATGTTTCATCCAGTTGTGCAACGACTTCATCGAGTTTCCGCTTTGCTTTTTGAGCACTAAAACGTGCCGGAACTGCTGCTGAAACGAATTCATGGTCTTCACTCAGTTGGGGCACTTCGCCACAGCGAACACTGCGTTCTTCCATAAATTCTTCTGTGTACTTATCATCGATGTATTCCTTAATGGAAGAAAACAGCTTCTCGGACAGTACATACGCCGCCTTATCGAACACAACCAGATAAACCAGCATCTCATGAACCATCAGGAATTCACCAATCACTGAAATGGCTATCTTTAGGGCCTGGTCTTTGGGATAACCATAGGCACCCGCTGATATCAGCGGGAAAGCAATGCTCTCAAGCTGATATTGCCGGGCTAATTCGAGGGAGTTTTTATAGCAATCGACCAGAAGCTGTTCTTCGTTATTCTTTCCGCCATGCCAAACAGGGCCAACCGTATGGATGACATATTTTGCAGGCAGGTTATACCCTTTTGTTATCTTTGCCTGGCCGGTTTCGCAGCCACGAAGGGTACGGCATTCTTCAAGAAGTTCGGGTCCTGCAGCTCTGTGAATTGCACCGTCAACCCCTCCCCCACCAAGTAATGACGAGTTTGCAGCATTTACAATCGCATCTGTATGAACTTTGGTAATGTCATTCCGAATAATTTCCAGTGGCATTTTGACACCTCACTATTTCAAGATCATCATTTTACTCAACGGCGAGTTGCATGACTTTCAAGAACTCAAATTCTTTGCAGGTATTTTAATGAGTGCCTTGTTATAACAACGCGAAATCAGGGCTTTCGATAACAGATTTCATATTGCACAGGCAAAAAGGGTGTCCGGCTGGGTCAAACATCACTTTCCAGTCAGTAGAAAACTGATCCTTTGCGATTGTTGCGCCACACTGGACAGCATATTCAACTGCTTTTTCCACATCATTCACGGCAAGGTCTATATGTGCCATTTGCTGCTGGGCATCGGGCCCTTCCGGCCACACAGGCGGTTTATATTCGGGATTTCTTTGAAACAATATGCCGGGATATGCTCCCTGTTTGGTTCCAGGAGCGCATACACACGCCCAGTTTTCATCACTAAACGCAATCTCCCACTTGAGCAGCTTTGCATAAAAGTTTACTAATGCACGCGGGTCTGTGCAATCCAGAGTAAAAGAGTACACTTTGATTTTCAGTTCATTTTCCATGACGCTAATACCTCCCCGTAAGAGCTTTTTATCGAAGAAGTTCCTTAGAATTCTTCTTCGTTTTTTGAACTACCTTCAGGAAAATTCTATCATTTGTATTCATTTGAATCAACTTAACAGGAGGTATTTCTTGTTTTAGCTTAATCGTTATGTGAAACATGGGGACGGTTCTTTTGTTTCACAGAAGTGAAACAAAAGAACCGTCCCCATGTTTCACGGGCTGTTTTTCGGAGGTACATTGATATGAATGATACGAAAAAATATTATTACGATTACGAAGATTATGAGGATGGCGATAAGAATGCCGCCACAATGGCCGAAGAAATCTTGAACAACCCGGATCTGCGCTCCCTGAAAAGAATCGTTGTTGGATGCTGGGGTCAATCCTATGATAACAATTGCCAGAGTATTCTGGACTTGTTCGCACGAAACAGCGAAAAATTCTCGCACATCGAAAGCCTCTTTATAGGAGATATGGACTCCGAAGAGTGCGAGGTATCGTGGATAGAGCAAGGCAATTACAGTCAGCTGCTAAAGTCATTGAAAAACCTGAAGCACCTGACGATTAAAGGAAGCAACAACCTTAGTTTAGGTGATCTGAACCATGCTGAATTGGAATCCCTGGAAATCATCTGTGGCGGGCTTCCCAAAACCGTCATTCTGGAAATTGCCAATTCAAACCTGCCCAGGCTGAAGAGGCTGAACTTATACATCGGGGTGGATAATTACGGTTTTGACGGGAGCATAGAGGACATCACAAAGCTGATTCAAAACAGGAACTTTAAAAACCTGGAATACCTGGGGTTAGGGGACAGTGAAATTCAGGACGAAATTGTGCAGGCTGTTTTAAGCTCGTTTGATTTCCCAAACCTCAAGGTTTTGGATTTTTCCAACGGAACCCTCTCCGACAAAGGCGCGCAGCTTATCCTGGACAACGCTGACAAGCTGAAAAAACTGGAACTGTTAGACTTACAATATCATTTCATCACCGATGCTTTTGTGAGTAAGCTAAAAAGACTTCCTTTACGCATCAATCTTTCTGAACAGCAGGAAGATGACGGCGAGTATGGGAATTATCCCATGCTGACGGAGTAAGGATCGCGTGAATGAAAGTTATTCTGGCAGGACAATCAGAATCCAAAAGAACGGAGTATTTCCTGAAAGCGTCACGAGCACTGGGGATTGATGTTCTGTTTTACGATATCGAAGCTTTTTCGATGAATGAAACCGGAGCATTCCCTGTTGATGCAGCCGGAGCCTTCCCTTTTGAAAATAACGGAGCCTTCTCTGTTGATAATACGGAAATGTTACCCTGTAGCGCGCCAACGGAAGGCAAACTAAAAATCGACCCCCCAAAGTACAGGGATTCTGATTTGTCCAACCTCAATAGCCTTGTCAATGAATATATGGGCTTCCTGAATGCTTTCGCACAGAACAAGAAGCTGTGTTTCTTAAACCATCCAGATAGTATCATAGATACACTGGATAAAAGAAAGTGCAAGAATATCCTCACCCAAAATGGAATCGCAGTAACCCCTGTGATTGATGAAGAACTGTGTGATATCAATTCCCTCAGACAGTACATAAGGGAGAAGAGAACCTTCAATTTGTTTATTAAGCCGCAGTATGGTTCCGGTGCAGCCGGAGTAGCAGCCTACAGGTATAATCCCGCAACAGGTGATGAGTTGATTTACACTTCTCTTCACGAGGCGGATGGCAAGTTTATAAACACGAAGAAAATAAGCAAGGTAACCCAACGTGAAAGAATAGAATTGCTGGTCAATTTCATTCTCTCGCAACCACATATCATTGAAAAATGGATACCGAAACCCAAATACCAGAACCTTTGTTATGATCTAAGGGTGGTTTATCAGTTTGGGAAGATAGACTTTATTGTGGCAAGATGCTCAGATTCACCCATTACCAACCTGCATTTAAATAACAACGCATTGGACGTGGATTTATTAAGGCTCCCTCAGCCTGTAATCTACAGGATCGAGTCTTTATGCAAAGAAGCGATGGGTTGTTTCAAGGGGCTTTCCTATGCGGGAATTGATATTCTTTTGAGTGGAAAAAATCAGGAGCCTGTGATCATAGAAATGAATGCCCAGGGAGATCTGATCTACCAGGACATTTTTAACGAAAATAAAATCTACAAAAATCAAGTCATCAGGATGTCGCATAATGGATAAGATTAGGGAAATTCCAGCACAGATACTGGGACAGACTGCAAACGCCAAATATTCAGTAAACATGAATGAGATCGTGGGAACCCATGATATTCTGTTTGTGTGCCTGGATACGTTAAGATATGATGTGGCTTTTGAGCAGCAGGAAAAGAACAATACACCGAACCTGAACCGGTATGGCAAATGGGAGAAACGTCATGCACCCGGCAATTTCACCTTTCCATCACACACGGCAATGTTCGCCGGTTTCCTGCCTACCCCTGCGCAGCCAACACCAAAGCTTGAGATGGAAAGGCTTTTTATACCCCGCGACACAACGGCCAACAGACCCACCCCAAAAGAAGCTTTTCTATTTGAGGGCGCCAGCTTTGTCGAAGGGCTTGAAAAGGTTGGTTATGAAACAATCTGTGTGGGCGGAGTGAACTTTTTCAATAAAAGAACGGAATTGGGCAGAGTACTGCCGAGACTGTTCAAGCGCAGTTACTGGCATCCATCCTTTAGCTGTCACATCAAAAACAGCTTTGAAAACCAGCTGGGCTTTATCGAAAGAAAGCTTGGTAAATACGATAAGGATAAGAGGATTTTCTTGTATTTGAATATTGACAGCATCCATTACCCGAACTATTTCTATGCAGACGGCGCAAAGGAAGACTCCATACAAACCCATGCTGCTGCACTGCAGTATATAGACTCCCACATTGAAAGGCTGTTCCGCTTGTTCAGGGAAAGAGGTAAAACATTCGTTATCGCCTGCTCCGATCATGGCAGCTGTTACGGAGAAGATGGCTACCATTTTCACCGTTTGTCACATGAAATCGTTTATACCGTCCCTTATAAGCACTTTGTACTTTAAAATCGGTCTTTACCCTGCCTGAATAACGTTTAACCAGAAGCTAAAAACGTGTGCAGGGGTCTTAAGGACATTTTGATAAAACTATGTATTTCAGGAAGGTGAAATCTTGTTCGATCCATATAAACAGTATATGTACAGCTACCCCCATAAGACCACTTATCAATTTATCGAGGATTTAAAGCTGGAGCAATATGAACAGGAATTGGCCGGAAGCGCGGCAACCCTATATTTTCATATCCCTTTTTGCGAGAGTAAATGCGGATACTGCAATCTGTTTTCCATCCCCTGCAGGGACTCAGAGAAAATGAACAGCTATATTAAGGCTGTTAAGCGTCATTATGGGCAAGCTGTCATCCACAGATGGTTTCCATCGATGAATTTGTGAACAAAGTAAACCAGCTAAAAGCAAGCATTGATTTATGTGCAGGAATCGTTGCAATCCCTGAAGATTTACAGGATGTTATCGAACTTCGCAAGAAATTGCCCAAGGACATATACATGTGGGTGAACGCAAAGGAAAAAGAAAAGACCAGGTATACGGATCCACAGATAAAGTCATTAATACACGCGGACCCGCTCTTTTCTCGTGAACTGCAAAAATACAGGGTCCAATACGGTTGCTGTCATGCAGGAACCAATAATGTTTTCATCCGTGCAAATGGGGATGTTTTCCCATGCCACATCAATAAGAACAGGTTGTTCAATATATACACAAATTCAAGGCCGGCGTTGCCATTTCAGTGTGATAAGAAGTTCTGTGACTGCTATTTGGCTTATTCACACCGATCTGATTCAGGCCTTGATAGATACTTTGGGGATGGTACACCTGTCAGGGTTCCCAATAAAAAACAGATAGAAGCACTTTTTTTAGATGTTGATGGCACCATCACCGATGAATCAGGAAACGTCAGCGAAAAGGCCATCGAGCATATCTCTTATCTGAAAGATAATATCAGGGTTTATCTTGCTACCTCCCTACCCTTCCATATCGCAATGAAAAAATGCAACCGCATCAAAAACTTTATCAGCGGTGGTGTGTTTGCAAATGGCGGGCAAATCGTTGACTTTGGCTTAAATTACCGGCAGATAGTCAGCCTTGGGAAACAAGCCCTGGAAGCAGTATCGGACATTCCGCAAATCAGGATCTATCAGGAGAATGGTTTGGTATATAAAGCATTGGCTTTTAAGAAGCTTATTCCACCCCATATCAAATCAGATTCCAGGCTGAAATTGACTGATGAAAGGGGTCTTGTCAGCATCAATTCGAATGAAGCAGGTAAGCTTGAAGGTATACTCAAAATATGCCTTGAGAATGGGTTTCATGAGGATAAGGTTTTTGTGATGGGAAACAGCCAGAATGACTTGGAAGTGATCCGCTATTTTAAAAACTCTGCAGCTACAATAGATTCAAAATGCAAGGCTTTGAAGGAACAGGCAGGATACAGTTTGAACATTGAACACCTGGCCATGTTCGTCACAGGAACCTTAGGCGCAGCCCGTAGCACTGAATAAAATGAAGGCTGCTTTTTTCAAAAAATTATGGTAAAATAGTTATTAGGACAAATGAACCACTCATCCTACTTCTTTAGCGTGCTTTGCAACTTACTTCTAAGGCTAGCTTCATGTAATTTCTTTGTCTTCCTTTGATATTCAAAATGGGGAAAGGAACTTACAATGAATGAGTTTTATTTCTTTCAGAACTTGAGTTTTAGTGATGCAGCGCCTGTGCAATATTATTCCTCCTCCATAGAGGATATCTGGGCTCATTGGCACAAAGAGATTGAAATTCTTTTTTTACTCGCTGGTGAATTGCAAATAACCGTGGGTGACGAAAAATACAATCTGAAAACCGGTGATATCATTCTGATTAACAGCAACCAGATTCATTCAATTAAAGGAAATAACGATTTAACATATATCCTTCAATTCGTTCCGGAAATCATCAGCAGAATATATGACAGTGAAGAATTATACCAATTCAATTTAAATACCGCTAACCTGAATTTGGGAAATGACGCCATTAACAAAATAAAATCTATTCTTGCAAAGATCGGTATCGAGCTAATCAAAAAGAAAGAAGGTTATCAGTTTTATTTATGGTCTTATGTTTATGAGCTTGTCGGGCATATTTTTCGGTATTGTCCATACGGGGTTGTTAAAAAGGGTACTAAAGCCGAGGACTTAAGTAAAATCAGTGCCGTCATCGATTATATTACCGAAAATCATGTTAAAAATTTATCCATCAGTACCATCGCTGAAGCATTGAATATGAGTGACTTAACACTAAGCAAATTCTTCAAGGAAAAAACAGGGCTTTCGGTTTTATTCTATTTGCAGATCGTTCGCATCAATCATGCAAAAGCATTGCTGAAAACGGAAACCTCAATCATCGATATCGCCCAGGAATGTGGGTTTTACAGCCTTCCAACATTTTATCGCACATTTAAGAAAATAACAGGCGTCTCCCCCAATGCATTTAAAAAGGGAAAGGCTCACAGTTTGCACCAGGACGATCTGTTAGCGCAAGGCTTTTCAGGAATCAGTTATACACATGATTACGACCTTTTATATGCGCATCTGCACCCCCTTCTAAAAGCTTGATTCGATCGGTTCTCTCCCTCCTTCAAGAAAATGATAATCGAAAATAGAAAAAGTGAGAAGACAAGGGCAAAGGGAACATAATACAATGATGTTAAACAGGAAGGTTTTGTTGTATTAAATGTTGTACCTTTGTCGTTTTTTTGCCGCTGCAAATTCTGTATAGATCGCTGGTAATTCAAGAGGTGAATGGAATATGAATGAACAGTTATTGTTGTCTGCAAAAAGGATCAGTAAAGCATTCGGCCCAACACGCGCCTTGATTGATGTGGATATTGAAATACGGCGGGGCGAAATAAGGGGGCTCATTGGAGAAAATGGCTCGGGAAAGTCTACCCTTGCCACGATTATTGCCGGAGCACAGTTTCAAGACAGCGGCTTTTTTGAATGGAAAGCCGAACCCTATGCCCCCAAAAATATGGTTGACGCACAGAATCATGGCGTCAGCATGATCATTCAGGAAATGGGTACCATTCCCGGAATCACCGTTGCGTCAAACATTTTTACAGGAAGGCTGGAGGAGTTTTCAAAGCATGGATTCATTCGCATGAAAGAGATAAACAATCGTGCGGCCGAAGTGCTTCATAGCATAGGCGTTGACGACATCCAGCCAGATGCCATGATCAATCAGCTGAATTTTGAAGAGCGAAAGATCGTTGAAATCGCCAGGGCGATGTATGCCAATCCGGATCTTCTCATCATTGATGAAACTACCACAGCGCTGGCCCAAAGGGGCCGAAGCATATTATACAAGCTGATTAACCGGCTGCACGAAGATAATAAAGCTGTACTCTTCATTTCACATGATCTGGACGAGCTTATTTCGGTATGTAATTCGATCACGGTTCTGCGCGACGGTGCTGTTATTGATACCCTGGGAAAAGAGGAGATCAGCGTTGAAAAGATGCGTACACTGATGGTTGGTCGCGAGCTTACAGGCAGCTATTATCGTTCCGATTATGACGGGAGCTTTGCCGAAGAGGTTGTTTTAGAGGCTAATAATGTCACCTCGGGAATTCTTGAAAGCTTCAGCCTTGAATTGCATCAGGGTGAAATTTTGGGGATCGGCGGCCTTTCCGACTGCGGAATGCACGAGCTGGGGCGGGTATTGTTCGGAATTGACAAACCCATTACAGGGGAAGTAACCCTCAAGCGCAGCAATGTTGTTGTGAAAAACCCAAACACGGCAATTCGCAACGGTATGGCCTATGTATCAAAGGAAAGAGACCGGGAAGCCATCATTCTCAGTGCCAGTGTCAAAGACAATGTTGTTTTGCCCTCGCTTCAAAGTTTAAGTAAGGCTTTGGGGCTTATTACAAGGCAGAGTGAAACCCGGATGACCAATGAGCAGATTGAAACGCTGAGCATTAAATGCCGCGACGGCAATCAGATTTGCAAGGAACTATCGGGGGGCAACAAGCAGAAGGTTGTTTTCTCAAAATGGCTGGCAAAAAACAGTGACATTCTCATATTGGACTGCCCTACCAGGGGCATCGATGTTGGTGTAAAGGCAGCGATGTACCGCCTGATGACAGAACTGAAGGCCCAGGGAAAATCCATCGTCATGATTTCCGAGGA
>JAAYJG010000319.1 GCA_012523055.1 Ruminiclostridium sp.
ACACTCCCCTCATTGAGCTTTAGCACTATACGGCATGGATAATATCCGGCTGCGTTAAACAAAACCTTAATACGGTAATGTCTGTTGACCCAGTTGGCGTCTCTCGACGTTTCCGGGCAGCAGTTTGTCTCCGTATAGGAGCCTCACCTAATAGAGTATGTTCAAGTATTATGACTGAAAATACTTGAAACTACAAATATATTATGCACTTTTATGTTCTATGGTGCAACAGTTCAAGTTTTTTACGTTTTGGCTGAAACAAGCCAGTAAACGAGCCCGGGAAGCTCAAAGTGTATACATCAAAATAATCCCAAGGATTGTCATTTCTTCTCACCTTCCTTACCCTTTGAAAAGCCATGGAATACACTCCTGCAATGCTCTAGCAGTTCCTTTTCAGAAACACCCCGGCAGGCAGCCTCTGCCAGGATTGGGCGTAAATCCTGTTTCAGCTTTTCCCGGTAGCTCTCATTCTCTGTGAAATATTTCGGCTCATTGACAATAACGCCGCTTTTCCGGTGAACTGCAAGAAAGCCTTCCTGTTTTAGTAGGGTATATACCTTGTTTACCGTATGCAGATTGATCCCAAGGTCCGACGCCATTTGCCGGACAGATGGGAGGGTTTCACCGGGTTCAAGGCACCCGGTGGCGATTCCCTCAATGATCTGATTTCTGATTTGAACATACAGGGGGACTTCAGACTGCAAGTCGATTGACAAGAACAAAACCCTTCACCTCCATGGGCAGCAGGAGATCTACGTACTGCTTCCAGGGTATCCCCGACCATTCACCTTTTCTTTTCGCCTCATGCTTCACCCAATTGGTTCAGCAGATAGTTTTTCCTGCTGACCCTTCTTTCGGATGTAGGCAAAGGAAATGATAGCCAGAATGAAGACAAACCCTTCAATCACCCACACACTTACACCGTAACCCGACATAATAACGACCGGAGAATCTACCAGCATATGCAGTAATATCGCCAGGCCAAGGTACGGCAATCCCTTTTTCTTTTGTATACCGACCATAACGAGCACGGAAAGTGCCAAGTGTATAGTAAATGCAAACAACCTTTCGGCACTAGCAACCAGATAAATTGAGGAAGGTGTCTGAACCAAGAGGTTTTTGGCCTGTATTAGTGCTTCTCTGGTTTGTTCAGGGGATTGTGCAAGTATGGTATCGTACATGCCGGAGTTTATCATGACGGAGGTAATCAGATTACTGACATAGGTTAAGCCCACCAGCAGAATGGCTTCAATTCCGCCATGGCCGATGCCAAACGCCACAGCGTTTTCCCAATCGTGATGTTTTTTCAAAATCAGAGTGAAGGCCAGGTATCTGCCCACCTCTTCAAACAAGCCTGCGGTTAAACCAAGAAATAGCGCATAAACCCATAAGTTGTTTTGCATGTCCTGATACCACTGCATTTTTGGCAGAACTATCTGAATCAAGGGTATTCTGGTGATCACCTGAAACACAAAAAAGGCCGCAGCACCAATAAAAACCGAACCCACATAATATTTTTTCTTTCTGTAGAACACGATTGCGGCAATAACTGGACCAAGCGTTGTAAACAGCGCCGTGAAGCACATAAATATAAGAGCCTCAGTACGAATCATCCATACCACTTCCTTTACTTATTTGATAAATTATCTATTTGTTATATATCATATATAACAAATAGAATGATAAATGTCAAGGTCATTGAAATAACTCAACTTTCTCACAGTGTTATGTGCGTTTACCCGCACAGCAGGTTACCAAGGACGTGTAATATTGCGCTCGGGCATGTCATTACTGGCGATTCAAAACTCAACTTACAAGTTGAGGTGAGAAAGTTGAGTAAACAAAAAGAAAAAGCGGAAATAATCCCAGGGGGCTAATCCGCTTTGTTTGTGACCAGATTTTTATAAGAACCTTGCCGCTTTGCGGCAAGAACCTTGTAACGGTGTGTTGCAATTGCAAGCAATTGCTTCCGTTGTTATAGGATCAATTCAGGGCATGGGTTTAAGGCAAATACTTCTTCAATGTAGCCCGTACAGCACCAGGCCCTTCAACCAGTTCTTCAAAATAACCAAGGACCTGTTCTGCCAGCCCGGCTTCATAAAGGTTTACTCCAAAGATGGAAGCATCGCTTAAAACGGGCTTCAGCTTTTCATCAAAGGGCCCCTTGTCACCCAGGGAAATACCCTCTACAATTTTTTTCAGATGATCCAACAGGGGATCAGGGCTAAGCGTGAAGGGCTTGCCATTATCATCCACCGCCAAAAGATACCGTAACCACCCGGCGAATACCAGGGGGATATACTTCAGATCGGTAACCTTCAAATCGCTTCTTTTTCCATAAGCTTTGATGGTTTCTCCAAAACGGATCGCCAGCTTTTGAGAGGTATCCGTAGCAATTCTTTGAGGGGTATCGGGAACAAACGGGTTGGGCAGACGCACATCGACCACTTCCCGAATAAATGCTTCAGGGTTCACGATTCCAGGGTTGATAACCACAGGCAGGCCTTCCGCGAAACCTATCTTTTCAATAAAAGCTTTCAACTGTGAATCCTTCATTTCCTCATAAATCGCTGAATAACCCAGGACACACCCGTAAATGGCCAGGGCAGTATGAAGAGGATTCAGGCAAGTACAAACCTTCATTTTTTCCACTTTATCTACCGTATCCCTGTCTGTAAAGATAACTCCTGCTTCATCCAGCGCAGGGCGGCCATTTGGAAACAGGTTTTCAACCACCAGGTACTGTGGCTCTTCGGCATTGACGAAAGGCGCGATATAGGTGTTTTTTGAAGTAGTAATGATTTCTGTGCTTTCAAGTCCGCTTTTCTCAAGCATTTCTTTCACGCCAAGATCGGGGCGGGGTGTAATTTTGTCGATCATGCTCCACGGGAAGGCAACCTTTTCCGGGTTTTCAATGTATTCGACAAACCCGTCTTCCACAAGAGCGCGTTTTGCCCATTCCTTTGCGAAGGCACTTACCGCTTCAAAAAGCCGTGTACCATTATGAGAGCAGTTATCCATGCTGACCAGCGATATGGGAGCTTTCCCGCTTTGATAACGAACATGGCAAAGAGCAGCAAGCTTCCCGATAAAGCTTTTTGGCAGCGCTGTACCGGATTCAAAATCAGAAACCACATCAGGGTAATACTCTCCCCTTGCGTTTGTAAGATTGTATCCTTTTTCAGTAATGGTGAAGCTGACCATCTGTAGTGAGGGATTTTGGAATATGGCCTGCAGCGCCTTCCAGTTATCTGGTTTGGAGGAATCGACCGTAAGCGACTCTACTACCGAACCAATTACTTTTTTCTCCATATTGCCGTCGGGCTTTAAAACAACCAGAACGCTGAGGTTATCATGGGGTTGGTATATGCGATCGATGATTTCGGTGTCATAGGCTTCACAAACGATAATCCCTCTGTCACTTTTCCCCTCATTTAAAAGCTTTTGCTGAAGGGCAGCCGGGAAACCTCTGAAAATATTCCCCGCACCAAAATGTACCCAAACCGGGCTTTTCATCGTTTTTTCCCTGACCGCGAAACGGTCGAACTGCGGAAGTTCAAACCCGGCTTTCTGCCAGACGCTTCGATCCTTAAAACCTGCATCATTCAATATCATATCTTTTCACTCCTGTTACCATATTTCGTATGTATAACGATTTCTTTGAGCACAAAGGGCTCTACATCCCGCTTTATATGGCGTATTTTCATAATCTGCGGCGGTGAAATCCCCGCGGTTGTTTTGCCCAAATCTATGATCTTATATTATCACTGAAGTTTTGCATGAATCAAGAATCCACAGCAAATCCAGTAAATATGCAATATAAAAGGGAATATTTGCTCACTTGCAGTTGGCCTTTTCGTATTACCCCGGAAGCACTTTCACATAAAAGCTCCGGTTCCTGGGTCCGTCAAACTCACAGAAATAAATGCCCTGCCAGGTACCCAGCAATAATCTTCCGTTTTCAATAATGACCGTTACGCTGCTTCCGGTGTAGGAGGCTTTCAGATGGGCATGGGAATTCCCTTCACTGTGTTGAAATTCAGGCCGATCAGGAAGGGTTTTGTTCAGAGCAAACAGCATATCCTCCACCACATCGGGGTCTGCATTCTCATTTATGGTTATTCCGGCAGTTGTGTGTGGGCAAAATACTACGCATATGCCTTCGGTAATACCGCTTTCCCTTACGGTTTGTTGAACCTTTGCGGTAACATTATAAAAGCCTTCGGTTCCTGTTCTCAAACTATACTTGTATACCATATCCTTACCCCTTTTTGATAGCTTCTTGAACCTATTGTACATTTAAGAAGCTAAAAGAACAATGGGGCAGACTTAATGCTCGCCCATGCGTCCTGGGCTGGTCGTTTCGCTTCGCTTCATTGCTCGTCCATGCATCCTGTGTGTTGCAATTGCAAGCAATTGCTTCCGTTGTTATAAGAACCTTGCCGCTTTGCGGCAAGAACCTTGTAACTGTGTGATGCAATTGCAAGCAATTGCTTCCGTTGTTATAAGAACCTTGCCGCTTTGCGGCAAGAACCTTGTAACTGTGTGATGCAATTGCAAGCAATTGCTTCCGTTGTTATAATAAAATTGAAAGATACATCCCAGTAGTGATTAAAGGAGACAAAAGCATGGGTTATAAAAATTTCAAGCTGGCTGTTTATTGCCCGGTGGGCAGCCTGACCAGCATAACCGATCTTCACCGATTTGAAGAGCAATTCAGATTCGTTGAAAAACATCTCCATATTGATAAGGTTTATCTGGAAACCTTCCGTGATTTTCATACCATTGATCCTGGAAAAATGAAAGAAATTAAGAACTTCTTTCAGAGCAAAGGCATACAAACCTCCGGAGGCATTACCACATCAGCCTGGTCCAGGGATGGATTCGGCTCAATGTGTTATACCAACGGAGACCACAAAAACAAACTGAAAGAAATTGTTATTGAAACAGCCAAACTGTTCGATGAAATCATTCTGGATGACTTCTATTTTTCAAACTGTAAATGTACCTCCTGCATCCAGCAGAAAGGAGAACTCAGCTGGGCCAAATTTCGGTGCGAGATGATGAAGGAAATCAGCCGCGTGTATGTGATTAAGCCTGCAAAGCAGACAAACCCTTCGGTTAACCTTATCATAAAGTATCCAAACTGGTATGAACATTATCAGGAAACCGGCTATAACCTGAAGGATGAGCCTGAATTGTTTGATATGATCTACACGGGCACAGAAACCCGTAATCCACAGTATACACATCAGCATCTGCCGCGATATTTAAGTTACTTTATGATCAGATATATGGAAAATGTTAAGCCGGGAAAGAACGGGGGTGGCTGGTTCGATCCGTTTCAATGCAGTTATAATCCCGCATCATACGCCGATCAGGGTTATTTGACGCTTTTAGGCAAAGCAGCCGAAGTCACTCTGTTCTCCCTTGGTAACCTGATAAGCCGGGATTATGCTCTGTTTGTGCCCGTTGCCGGATATGTTATGGACTCTGCCGATGAATTCCTGGGTGAACTAGGAAAACCAACCGGGACAGCAGCATATATCCCATACCATTCTAGT
>JAAYJG010000320.1 GCA_012523055.1 Ruminiclostridium sp.
CATGTTCTGTGTGGAGTCAAGAGATGAATGGGATTTGGCAATATATTTACAATAAAAGTTTACACAAACAATGCATTGTCTTCTGTAACTCCGTTGCGGGCAGTGAAACCACAGCGGTGCAGCTTCGTGCCATCGCCTCAGAAAACCAGGCTGAAGACAATTTTCATGTGCATCACGGGAATATCTCCACTTCCCTGCGTGAGGCTGCAGAAGCTGCCATGAAGAAAGACAGGCCGGTAGTGGTGATAGGCACCTCAAGCCTTGAAATGGGTCTGGATATCGCCGGACTGGACAGGGTGATTCAGGTCAATTCACCTGTGGCGGTGGCCAGCTTTGTGCAGCGCATGGGCCGTTCCGGCCGCAGAGGCCAACCGGCAGAAATCTATTTCGTATGCCATGATGGTATTCCACAGGAAAAGGCTATCCTGCCGGGAAAAATCCCCTGGAACCTGATCCAGAATATCGCTGTTATTCTGCTTTACCTGGAAGAACGGTGGATGGAGCCACCCAAAAAGCCAAAATATCCATTTGGTATTCTGTATCACCAAACCCTCAGCATACTTGCGGGGAAGGGGGAATTATCCATAAATGCGCTGGCGCAGCAGGTTCTATCGTTATCCCCTTTTCAGAATATATCCCGGGATGATTTCGATCAGGTGATCACCCGAATGCTGAAGCTCGATCACCTGCATCAATTGGAAGATGGCGGGTTGATTCTGGGAATGGAGGGTGGTAAACTGGTGCACAGCTATACCTTCTACCCTGTCTTCAAAACCTTTGATACCTATACGGTGTTAAGCGGCTCCGAGCAAATAGGGCTGGTTTACCGTGAGTTTTCAGCAGGTGAGCCGCTAACACTGGCCGGGCATACCTGGGAGGTACTCTCCTGTGATTCCGAGCATTTCAGGGTATATGTAAAGCCTATGATCAACCCCATTGTCATTTCAGATGAAGGTGACCTGGCCGTAATTCATACACGAATTCTGGAGAAGATGAAACAGGTGCTTACAGACAGGAAAGAGTATCCCTTCCTGCAACAGGGCGCTTTAAACCGGTTAAGAGAAGCGCGGATCCTTTCACGGGACAGGAATCTCACGGCCAGGAATTTAATTCGCATTGATAAGGGGTTGTATTGTATTCTTCCCTGGATGGGCAACGCGGATTATAATGCGCTGATGCTGCTTCTAAGGCATTTTATTCCGAAGCGAATGCAGCTTGTTCACTTAAGCGGGTTTGAGCCCTATTACATCCTGGTGAAAACCCGGGAGGACAGCCTGGAAACCTTGATGGAATGCCTTCAGGACATAACGGTTGCGAACATTACCCTGGATGATATTCTGAAAAACCAGGAGGTCCATCGTTTTAAGACCAAATGTGAAAGTATCATCCCGAAATTTGATCATTTCATTCCCGCTATGTTGTTGAAAAAAGCCTTGGAACAAGACTTTATCGACCTGCCCGGAGTGATTCGAAGGGTTAACCAATGGCAATAGGATTCTTTTCAGCTTTCTTATCTGCTCTGTAGGTTCACAATCCTTCAATCAATGAATGAATGAGTTTTATCGAATGAGTGTCTGTAAAATATGTAAACTTGTGCTTGAATTGTAATACTCTCTGTTCAAGATGAAGTAATCTACCGATAATATTAGTAGTGATTGTTTATACTTTCAGTGCATAAGGAAGGTGCTTCTGTTGAAAAAAGCCTCCGTTAGTCCATTGTATAAAGGCGGCTTGGACGGTTTAGTCTGGATCATTAGTGGCCGTGTATTTGTAAAGAATGAAATGACAAATGGTATGCCTCCCATCATCAACCCTTGTGAGGGAGTATTGCTATTGGTAAATGGTCAGGAACGGAATCACCTGACCACCATACGCGAAACGGATGAAATTGAACTCATTGCAGCCGAATACACTGTAAATATGGAAATGAGTATCGAGGTTTCAGAGGACGGCCAACAAGCTTTTTTAAACTATTCGCCAGAAAAACTTGTAAAAAACATTATCCAGGACGCCTACCCGGTTAACAAACTCGATGTTCAGGCGGTGCAGCATATCGTTGAAACACGTAATATTACAATGGAACAATTATTAGAGTGTTTAAGTAATTCCGGTATCGTTTATGGAATTAGTCAAAGCATGCTTGAACAGATCTGCGTAAAAAATGCAGCGGGAAGATATCTGGTTGCTGAAGGCCTGGCCGCTGTAAATACTGAGGATGATTCCATTGAATATTTCTTTGAAAACGAAGAAATAGTGGATTACACGCCAAAAGCAAATGATTCTGGCAGAATTGATTTTAAGAGCATCTCCGTTTTTCAGTCGGTGAATGTGGGGCAAATCATTGCAAAGGTTAAAAAGGGCCAACCAGGCACCGAAGGGATTACTGTCACCGGAAAAACAATTCTGCCACAGCAGGCAATCAAAATAACTATTTCACCTGCTTTTTCAATCAGTTATGATGAAAAAACAGGGAATATCCGCGCTAACAAACCAGGACGTCCATTCAAGCAGGAGAAAAACAATGTCGTTTCATTTCAAATATTCGATTTCGTTTCTGTCGATGAAGTGAACATGAAAACCGGTAATATTCACTTTAAGGGAGATATAGAAATTAAGCGGAATGTTTTTGAATCTATGGAGGTCGTAGCAAAGCAGGATGTAATCATCAAGGGGAATACGGAATTTGCAAGCATTTATGCCGGAAATAACATTACCATCAAGGGGACTGCAATCAGCAGTAAAATCAATGCAGCCATGAATGAAATGGTCTCGAAGGATCCAGCATCCCTCCTGCAAAAGCTGACAGAGGGAATCGATGACTTGATTTGGAATATAAAACAGCTTCAAATGGACGATCCCAATACCTCCTTTCCTGAGTTGGTCCGTTGTATGCTAAATGAAAAAAACAGGCAGCTGCCCATGACCGTTTATGACGTAATCAACGCTCTGCGTAAAGACAACTATGATGTGGAAGATAATTTTATACTTTCTTTACTGAAGAAAACGCGCTCACTGATGGGAAACACCTCAGAAATTGAGGATATGAAAACCTTATATCAGATATCGTCCGATTTGAAGAAATTGTTTTCCAACAAAAATGCTACCCCGGTGAAAGGAAACATTACATTAAGCTCTGCGATCAACTGCGAGGTTACAGCCTTGGGTAATATTCATGTATTGGGCAGAGGCTGTGTAAACTCAAAGCTGACAAGCGGTGGTAAGGTGATTGTAACAGGCTATGTTCGTGGTGGTCAGATACGCGCGGAAAAAGGGATTGAAGTCAACATTTCTGGTTCGGAAAGAGGTTCCAAGATTTTTCTGGCAGTCCCTCAGGACAGCTACATTCAGATCCGTTCAGCATTCACAGATACGGTTGTGAAGGTGGGAGGGTTATCCTATACCTTCCTCTCAGAAAAGAAAAAAGTACGGGCAAGAATTGAAAAAGGTAACCTACTACTTTAAGAAGAGAGGAGCACAAACTCATGAACCCGACAAATAAGCTTCAAAATATAATTGCTCCAGGCACAGTGATTAAAACAAAGCACAAGAACAGTAATGACTGGGTTTTTACTATAGTCCTTAGTGCTTATGAAAACCTGATTGAAATCAAACATGTTGAGGATTACCTGGTTTCTGTCCTTATGATCGGAGATATACTGGATTGTAAAATAGCCGGGGAAAACACTTTTCATAAAATAACCGCTGAGGTTTTCAATATTCGGTTTGTGTCCCATACGATTGTGCTGAAGATAACCAATTTTGAAAGCATACAAAATACACGCAAACATAAACGCTATGACACCTATTTGTGCGGTAATTACAGCATAAAGGGAGAATATTGCGATAACTATTGCGTGGTGTTGAATGTTAGCCTGGGTGGTTTCTATATTGTTACACGAGGCCGATTAAAGACGGGAGATGTCATTGAACTGATGCTTTATCATCAAAAAACGAATTATCTCTTAACGGAATGTGTTGTACAATGGGTCGATGAAAAGGAACAGAACCATTATTATGGCCTTTCCATCGTGAATGTGCATGAAAGATCAATGCAACCCTTCCGTCATTTTCTCAGAAGCCTTCAAAGAAAAGAAACGATGTTGTATAAAAAGCTAAAAAGCCAATACGGAGATTATGACCCTGTTCAATAACTATTCGGAGTTATTATCTTGCAATGAACAGGTTATTGTGTACATAAAAAGCGGCCTGCTCTACCGTTGTGCCCATTCCTGCGTTTCTGTTACGATCCTGCACCCTGTTTCTATTGCCTTGTGTATCATCATGGCCAGATAATGATCCTGTGAGGCTTCCGCCAGACTGTAAAACGAAGGGCCTCCGAAAACGTAATCCCGCATTTTTACCAGACAGGTTACTACTGCAATCTCGTCATCATTCAGGCTGGCCGGCAGGAATGGATTCACATAAACCCAGTCCTCACCGGCTAAAATCCCCTTCAGAAAGAACCCTTCCAGGTTGGTGCCTTCACCCGCCTGCATCCGCTTCAAACTGAATTCTATGGGCGTTGTGTAATCTTTCAGATATTTCACGCTGTCGTTGTTGATTCCACCCCGTTCTCCCCTGGCCATCACTCTTTGGGATCTTGCCCAGGAACGGTGCTGACTGGTTTCAAAATCATAAAACCCTACCTTGCCTCCAAAATCCAGGAATGCAAGCTGATGGGGATTCATCTG
Organism: Ruminiclostridium sp.; assembly: GCA_012523055.1. Lineage (GTDB taxonomy): Bacteria > Bacillota > Clostridia > DSM-8532 > DSM-8532 > JAAYJG01. The sequence continues at coordinate 4,692 of JAAYJG010000320.1, forward strand.
CACAATCTCCTTTTCAGGAAGACCGGTTCGGCCAAAACCCACCACTGTTGGAAAAGAAAACCCGCGTGCTTCGATTTCAGCATTTTCAAAGCCTATGTCAAGCACTTTGCGTATCATGCTGACCGCATGATATCCATGGCTGAAAGAAACATGAACATAGCGGCATTCTCCCAACCTGCCTGATTGAATAACAGATAAAGCGGCCTGATACATGGGCTGCAACCAATACTGTTCAGCTACCTGTATTTTGGAGCCGGAGGCAGCAAGCCTGTTCAGTTGCTTCAATCCGTTCAGGTCTTTGGCCGGAGGAGTTTCCGCAAGTACAGGAATCCCTTCTAAAAGAAGCTGAGTGGTTACATCACATGCAACAGAACCATTGACTGAAACTACAATGAAATCGGGCTTGGTAGAACTCAATAACTCTTCCCGTGTACTATAAACCCGATAACCATATTTGCTATGTATGGAGGTCCTTTTTTCTTCGCTACTGGAAACGACACCGCAAACCTCAAACAAGTCTGGCAGGGCTTGCGCGATTCTCATATAAAATTCAGCCCGCCAGCCGCTTCCGATGATTCCAAATACACATTTTCCACTCACACGAAATCTCTCCTCTCGCAACAATAATATCGGGCAGGTGTAAGAAGAATATGATGCCGATAATATCCCGAATGCCCTTCTAACATCATAACAAAATCACATTACTCTGTCACTGTATGAAAATGCTATTCGCAGAGCCCGTTGAGCCATTGCGGGAAAGCTTCTTTTACCTCCTTCCAATTCACTTTTCAGACTTTCGTGTCATGCAGTCGTAATGTAAATCAGTAAATGAATGCACTATTTTTTCTGTTTTCGTCGCATGTAAAAGGCAGCATTGAAGCATAGAATGCTGATAGAAGGCTTTTTTCTTGCCACTATCATGATGTTTGAGTTATAATATAGGAAGTTGGCTTATCCTGTTTCTGGATCGGATAATTTCAATACCCGTCACCATGAGAAACCGGAGGATTTTTTTTGGGAGGATACGGTATACTTATGAACATAGAGAAAAAAGAAAGTAAGAAGTGGAAATCACTACTAAGCGGTTTTTTTATATTATTGATTCTGGCAGTAATGCTGTTGTTATTGTTTAAAGCCCATAGCCCGGAAGAGCTTAGAGACTTGTTCATGCGCATGAACGCCACCTGGCTAATCGCAGCTCTGGGCTGCGCACTGCTTTCCTATTTTGCTGAAATGATGAGCTATTACGAACTCACAAAAAAGGTTAATGGAAAGACATCCTTGCGTACTGCATTCCGTGTGACCATGGCCGGACAATATTTTAACTCCATCACGCCCTTTGCTGCGGGCGGTCAGCCATTTCAGGTTTACTACCTGATGAAGGATGGAATTCCCATGGGGCGTTGCGCCAATATCATCATGGTCAAGTCTGTTTTGTTTGAGTTGTGCGTATTTTCCGTCAGTGTTGTTTCTTTTATCTTCGGTGCAGGTGCCTTAAACCGCATCATTGGTAAATTTACTATGTTTTTCATCATTGGGGTCACCATCAATCTGGCCGTTATTGCTTTCTTCGGTTTGTTTTTGCTGAATAAAAACGCGGCACGCAAGGTTGTGGACTGGGTTTTTAATCTTCTGGGGAAGCTAAGGATTGTAAAAGACCCCGGTAAGTATACCAAAAGAAAGGAAGAAGAGTTGGCTGGCTTTTGTGATGGCAGTGAGCTGATCCTTCATGATCGGGGTGTTATTCTCAAGGCTTCCTTCTATCAGATTCTTAACCTTTTATTGCAGTATGCCATCCCCTGGTTCATGCTGGTCTCTATGGAGGGCACCCGCAAGTTTTTCTTTGAAATCATCGCCTCTCAGGCTGTGCTAAGAGAGGTTACGTCTTATGTGCCTTCCCCTGGTGCCGCTGGGGGTGCAGAGGGGATTGGTTATTTCTTTTTCCGTAATTTCTTTGTGTCTTCACCCATCGTGTCGGTTATTCTCATTTGGAGAATATTCACCTATTATCTGAATCTTATTGTTGGCGGAGTCAGTCTTGTATTTATCAAAAGCAATGATAAAAAAGAAAGCAGCATCATCGAGCAACGTAAGACCGCAAAACTAAAGAAACCGGCTGCATAAAATCCAGCTTGAACAGACTGTTAAGAAAAAACCGCCCCTTTAG
>JAAYJG010000007.1 GCA_012523055.1 Ruminiclostridium sp.
GATGGCTTCGCCGGAACGGGACATACCTTGCTGCGCAGGCACAGGGCTGCGTTCCCTACGAAAGGATGGCATCGCTGGAACGGGGCATACCTTGCTGCGCAGGCACAGGCTGCGTTCCCTACGCTAAGCTTTCGAAATGAGCCAATCCCCTGATTTTCTCAGTTTAGTGTCCTGAAAAACACTTTCTTCCTCGTGGAAATCAATCTTTTGTTGGAAAATGAGAAACTCGGGAGAAACTGTGCCTGGACATTAAGAAATTGGGAGATTACTGAGCAAGGCATGTTTGAGCATGAAAAGAATACCTGGCATCACAACGTGTTGTTCTCAGGGTTTAAAAGTGCGAGTAGAGTTCTTCAGCGCAATCGCATAACCATGGCAACTACCTAATATTTTTCCCCACATTCTCAATATTATTCAATAAACAAACGGGCTGATTACTCCATTGCAATCAGCCCGATTCGTTTAGTTAGTTCTTGTTTGGCTCGTTCCTTGAGATAGGGCTCACAAACAAAGAACCTGCATATCATAACTTGCGAGTATTAATTGTTTTTATTGTAAAGAGCGTTCCAAGTATCCAAGATGTAGCTTCTGTTCTCTACCTGCCAGTCAATATCTCGCGGCACCCATTTTATACTGTCGTAAGGCTGCAAATATGCGGATTCAAACACAGCTTGTGAGTTCGTTACACGGGTGGTGCCTAACTGTTGTGCCCAGGCAGCCTGTCCATCTGCGCTGGTAACATACTCAACCCAGGCAATGGCTGCGTCGCGGTGCGGGGCATTTTTTACAATCGCAGCCGCCGTGACAATGGCTCCGTTGCCTTCTGAAGGAAATACGATTTCACAATCGGTGATCCCGTTTCGGATTTGGTTTGCTGCGCCACCTTCATAGGTTAATCCTACAGCATATTCTCCATTGGACACTGAGGTAAACACCGCGGATGAACTTGAAGTGATTACCAATCCGTTTGCCAATAACCTATCAATATAATCCCAGGCTTCCTCGATGTCGTCACTATATACATTCAGTATATTGTTAAGGTTATTCCAGGCTGCCGACGCCGAGTTAGGGTCAGAGGTAACGATCAAACCTTTAAGTTCTGGTTGAAGCAGATCATCATAGTTTTCAATGCTTGTGACACCTAATTCGTCGAGTAAAGTGTGATTCAGGAAAAATACGCTGGGTGAAACGATTACGTAGTTGTAATAACCATTAGTATTGCGATATTCCTCAAAAAGCTCACTGTCATGAGAGGATAGATAGTCTTCAAAATATGGTCTGTATTTGTCACCATCGCCACCATTGATGCCACTGAACATAATGTCAGCCTGGGGATTATCAGCTTCAGAGATGATACGTGTGGTCATTTCTCCAGCCGAGCCATAGATAATGTCGACTTTGGTATCGGGGTACATTGCATACCATCCTTCGAGCAAGATCTCCATACTCGCGTCTGGCTCGGCAGTATAGATTACCAGCGCCTTACCGATATCGACCACCTCAGGAACATCTTCCGGTTCTTCAATTGGGGTTGTAGGTTCCGGAATGGACGTCTCAACCGGGGCTACGGTGCTTTGTGTAGGCGTAGTCGTTGCGCTGCAAGCAGCTACAACCAACAAAGCAATTAGCATCAATACGATTATTACAAGGTTTGTTTTGGTTTTCATTTCTTCTTCCTTTTCTTTTGGTTTTTTTACGGGCAAACCCGTATAATTAATTATCTACACCTTCAGATTGTGTTGCGGCTTATTATTTCGTATTCTAAGCTGGAGCAAATTTGCATGGCGTGGTTACAACGAGTAGATAATATGCCGCATTTACTTCAAAACGTAATGAACCAGGTAATATTTAAAATGGCTATTAAATTTTCATATTCTTTCTCCTTTACAAGATTTCAGTAAGTGCAACCTGACGAATTAGATAATGACATCTTCAGATTTACTCACCCTTAAGAAAAGAATCATGGAAAGTACAGTCAGAACGGTCAAAACTGCGGCGTATGCACAGGCAACGCCATAATTGCCCCTAACAATTTGCACATAGGTGCCAACGGTTAAGGTTATATTGCGATTGTTGTAGAGAATGATGCCGCTGGAGAGCTCAGTGATAATTGCGATCCAACTTAATATTGCTCCAGAAACAATACCACTTGTCATTAGCGGTACTGTAACAGATGTAAGTGTTTTTAGCTTTGATGCCCCTAAACTTATCGACGCTTCTTCCAGACTAATCGGAGTTTGCATTAGAGTGGCAGTCGCAGAACGCACTGTATAGGGTAATCTGCGCATAACCAATGCCAGGATCATAATCCACATCGTACCTACAATACTGATAGGTTTTGAGTTGAATGAGATGATTAATGCAATACCCACAACAGCACCTGGAACGACATAAGGGAGCATGGAGACCACATCTATCGTATTGTTTATGGCATTCTGACGACGTACCACGACGTATGAAATCAGTATTGCCAACACAATAATTGCAACCATGGCAATGACACCAAACATCAAGCTGTTTTTCAAGGACTCGCCCAAGTATTTATTCATGGCTATTATGTAGTTATCAAACGAATAGCCTTCTTTAAACACGCTGCCTGTACAGTTTTGAAAAGAAAGGTAGATGATATAAGCTTGCGGCAAAATAGCCACGCCAATCAGGATATAGCTATATAAATGCATTAAGACAGAGCTAATACCCTTCGGTGTTTTTTTCTTCACAGGGTTCATCATATTCATGCTGAAAGCAAAACGTTTCGCAGCAAATTTTTGTGCAAGGAAAATGAGTGTCGTAACAATGATCGCGATAATAGATATAGTGGCAGCAAAGCTGTGGTCAGTGCCTACTTCTCCCATATATTGGTTATAGATTTCCACAGTAAATGTGCGATATCCTTCGCCAATAAGCAGCGGTGTGCCAAAATCTGCAAATGCCCGCATAAATACCATCAAAGCCGCGGCTAATAAAGTTGGCATAGAAAGACGGAGCAAGATTCGAAAAAACCTGGATACACCTGTGCACCCCATACTTTCGGATGCCTCCATCAAAGAATTATCAATATTTCTGAATGCTCCATTCATATATATAAA
>JAAYJG010000321.1 GCA_012523055.1 Ruminiclostridium sp.
AGATGAAAAAGTGGTAAGTTCAGGCAAAGTACCGACCAAAGCGGAAATTACAGGCTACATTACTACGGCACTGGGTGAGGAATAGAATACAGTCTTTGCGAAATCCCGATTAATCGGGATAAAGCATAGTCATTTAATCTGTCTTGCCGGAGAACGCCACAGGCGGACGAAGCACCTTGGGGGAGGGGTAATACGTGATTTCTGGCTGCTGCCGATGCAGCCTTTGTGCTGATTCTCCCCTCTCCTCCTGATCCTTCAGTCACCCCTTGTAACTTCAGGATGACAGATAAGGGATTGCCCAGACAGGGCACAGCGAAATGATATGAATGTAATTCAATATTCGCCGCAGTTATGGTTTGAAAATCTCCATGCATCTTGAGCATGACGAAGGATACGAGCGGCGCAATTATTGTCATGCTGAGTTCGTGATGGTCGAACGAAGCATCTTGGGTGGTGTACAAATATTCCGACTTCTTCATCCGATACTATTAGTTTTAATGATGCATAACTATTATATATAGGCAATTGAACAGTTTATGAGCTATTATAAATAATATTCCTTTTGCAGTGTATAATTAACCAATAACATCAAGGATAAAAGTAAATGTTTTTACCGACCACACGTGATGAACTGAATATCTTAAAATGGGCTCAACCGGATATCATATTGGTAACCGGTGACAGCTATATCGACAGCCCGTTTATCGGTATTTCTGTTATCGGAAAAGTACTGGCAGACGCAGGTTATCGTGTCGCTATCATAGCCCAGCCGGATATACACTCCGAAAAAGACATCATCAGGCTAGGGGAACCGCGCCTGTTCTGGGGAGTTTCCGGCGGCAGTATAGACTCGATGGTTGCGAACTACACTTCATTAAAAAAGAAAAGGAAAAGCGACGACTACACCCCGGGCGGAATCAATAACCGACGACCCGACCGGGCAGCCATTATCTATACCAACCTTATCAAGAAGTATTTTAAAAGCAGCAAACCGATTCTGCTGGGTGGAATCGAAGCCAGCCTGCGCCGCATTGCCCACTATGACTTCTGGTCAGACAGCATACGTTCTTCTATTCTATTCGATTCCAAGGCTGACTATCTGCTCTACGGAATGGCTGATAAATCCGTTCTGCAGTTTGCCGATGCGATGAAAAACGCCGAAGACCCCAGAAAAATCAGGGGGTTATGTTATATTGAAGGAAATGCGGAAGAAATATCTGAAGACTATATTGAGCTGCCCGCTTACGATATGGTCAAGACAGATAATAAAGCTCTCATAGAAATGTTTCATACTTTTTACCGTAACAATGACGCCTTGAATGCAAAAGGACTTTATCAAAAACACGGAACACGCTACCTGGTTCATAATCCGCCCGCATTACCGCTTACACAAAAAGAACTGGACGGCGTATACTCTCTCTATTTTGAACGCGCCCAGCATCCTTTTTATGAAAAGCAGGGAAAGGTAAAGGCGCTGGAAACCATCAAGTTTTCCGTTTCGACGCATCGCGGCTGTTACGGTGAATGCAATTTCTGCGCCATTACGGTTCATGAAGGACGAACTGTGCAATGGAGGAGCC
>JAAYJG010000322.1 GCA_012523055.1 Ruminiclostridium sp.
CCTGACCTTGATAAATTCATTAGTGGAAAGCTATACAGGGTTGGATTTATATGTAAAAGTTTATAGATGATTTTGATTACTACAAAAAAATTGCCGTCAATGGCTTGACAGAAACTATTTGAGAAGACCTATTTGCGTTATTGCTTGTGTTGATGTAATGTAATTATATGAGAGTTTAACATCGGATACCAAGAGAAGATTCCATATTAAAACGCTCATCGCACTTGTGGTGTATCCCAGTTTGTTGATATTAACTACCATATAAGGGTGCGTAACCACACAAGGTGTATTCTCCAATTAAGAAAAAGAAGCAGGAGCTGAGTTCATTGGAAAACATTCGGAAGGCACTAGAACTGGTGCACACAGCAAAAAGTCTGGTCATATTAACAGGAGCAGGAGCGTCAACCGAGAGCGGTATTCCGGATTTCCGGTCATCCAGTGGTCTTTATAATAAACCCAAGCGATACGATTATCCTGCCGAGGTTTTACTAAGCCACAGTTTTTTTGTTGAACACACAGACATCTTTTATGAGTATTATTTCAGTAACCTTGTATATAAGGATGCAAAACCCAATGATTGTCATATTGCTCTTGCTGAAATGGAACAGCTTTGCAATGTAAAGGCAGTTATTACTCAGAACATCGACGGGCTGCATCAGCAAGCAGGTTCTTCGAATGTCATTGAACTTCATGGTACCATAAAACGATATCATTGTATGAAGTGCAACAAACCATATTCGCTTGAGGAGCTTGAACCTTCATCCGTGCCGTTATGTACTCAATGCGGAGGAATCATTAAACCTGATGTGGTGTTATATGAAGAACCCTTAAATGAAAATGACCTGATGAATGCGATACAACAGACCGCTGCTGCCGATGTCCTGCTTGTAATCGGTACAAGCCTTACAGTTTATCCTGCAGCCGGGCTGTTGAATTATTACAAAGGCAATAAGCTGATTATTATGAATATGAGCCAAACACCGTTTGATAACAGCGCCAAAGTTATCATTCGTGATAAAGCGGGGAGGAGCATGAAAAAGGTTGTGTCACTGCTTAAGGAGAACCATTAGGTGGTTTTCTTTATAACGAGGCTCCAGGATGTTCAACGGTTTAGAACATAAAGGGAGAACTCATGTTTCATTTTAAAAATATAAATATCAACGATAAAAAAGAGTTCTATCATCAAATAAACACATGCCTTTTAAGTATGATCCAAGATGAACCGGATTGGCTGGCCGGTCTTGCCAATGCATCAGCCTTACTATACCAGTTAATGCCCGAAATAAATTGGGCAGGGTTCTATTTAGACAAGGGCGAAGAACTGGTGCTCGGACCATTTCAGGGAAAACCTGCCTGTATCCGCATCGCCTTTGGCAGAGGGGTTTGCGGTACAGCTGCAAAAACCGGGAAGATACAGATAGTTGATGATGTTAACCTGTTTCCAGGGCATATTGCCTGCGACAGTGAATCTCAATCTGAGATTGTCCTGCCTGTGTTTCAGCACCAAAGGTTAATCGGAGTGCTTGATATAGACAGCCCGGTAAAAGCCAGGTTCGATCAGGAAGATACAAATGGTTTGGTTCAGTTCATCGATATCCTGAACCAATGTCTAAAATGGCCTGAGAATTTTAAATAGTGTGTATAAACCCTTACGATCGTTCAGATGATGACGTTTCCCATCTATTTGCCAAACACATGACATTAAGCATAGACTCAGGATTCTTGCTCATCCATGAAATTATCTTGACCATATCCAGATTCAGGAATACTATTAAAGTACTTAACGACATGCGTCTAGATCACCCCAGCATATGTACTTGTCGCAAAATAATGATGGAAAAGAAGAAGTTCTACGAGATATGATGCCTTAGAACCCCCATCCTGGCGATATATTTACAAGGTTCTCTTTAGGAGAAATTATTATGAATATTTATCTTGTGAGGCATGGTCAAAAAATGGAAGATGATAAAAACCACGAGTCACTTGAACTTACAGACAGAGGTTTTATTCAGGCTGATATAGTAGGGAAAAGGCTAAAAAATTATAACATTGATAAAATATATTCAAGTAATATGAAAAGAGCTATTCAAACTGCAGAAACAATAAATAATCACTTAAATGTAGAAATTACCATCAGTAATGATATTAGAGAGATCCATATGGGAGTTTGCGATACAAAAGGTTGGGCATATTTACAAGAAAAATATCCGGATTTTATCAAAGAGTTCAATAAGCATGAAACCGATTTAAGATATCCGCCTGATGGAGAATGTGGAGAAGACGTATGGAACAGAGCAATGAATTTAATAAATGAAATTATTAATTCTGATTTAGAAAATGTAGTTGTTGTTACTCATGGTGGTGTTATTCGATCAATATTATGTGGGGTTTTACAACTTCATCAAGCAAGGCGTTTCTGTTTAGGTGCACCGCCTGAGAATTGTAGTATAAGCATCATTAAATATAACAAAAACACGAACAAGTTTTGCTTACATAGTTTCAACGATTATGCCCATTTAGATGGCTGCCCTCCACAATAGTGCGGGGATGTAACATTTATGGCGCAGATAATATATGTTATGCTTTGTAGTTATTTGCTGATATCTTTCATTTTGAGGAAAGGGGGCGGTTTCAATAAAGTGGCAAGAGTTAACTATTTGCCATTATGACTAATTGTATCATCACGCCGTTTTGTAAAAAGCATTTGGGATTTTAACCCTTCTACTTTATAACAACGTAAGCGATTGCTTGCAATCGCAACACACTGTTATATCGAGGCGGGAGATATGCTCGTCGCCTGATTAAGGTAATCGGTACCCGCCACCACACGTTTTTCAGCCCTTGGCTGAAAATACGTTAAGAGGTGGGGCGGGGACCCATCTAGGCCTCGTTATATTTTGCTCATTTGGTGGAAACAGGAGAATTGAAAATGATAAGAGCTATGTTTTTTGATCTGGATGGTACGCTGCTAAACAGCGATCGGATTATAACCCAACAAACAATATTGACTCTTGAAAGATGTAAAGAAAGCGGAATAGGACTCTTTATCGCCACTGCACGGCCACCGCTTTTAGAGCGAATGCTTTCCTGGGATGAAAACACTATGTCTCTTTTTGACGGAGGCGTATACTATAACGGAGGCTGTATAATAATAAACGAGCAAAAAGATTACTTGTTTATGTCTGATGAAATAGTCCAGAAAACCATAGAATATGTATTCAAAGATGATAACCTAAATATTACATTACAATTGGAAGGCGAAAAACATGCATTACGGTTTCCCCTTGAAGATAAATATTTCAAAAGCTGGGGTGTTAGTGCTGAATCTGTTCTTTCATTCAATCAAATTGGAAATCTCAAAACAGTAAAAATACTTATTTTTTATGATAACCTGATAGATTCAGTGAAACCACTGAATGATGAGCTAATTGCTTGTTTAAAAGCACTATGCTATGATACAGCACAGTTTTATTTAACCGACAAGGGAAAATGTGTTCAAATAATGGGAGAGACTGTTAATAAATTGCAGGGCATAGAGAAAATCCGAAAATGTTTAGGTCTCCAAAAAGATGAAATAGCAGTCTTCGGAGATGACGTCAATGACATCGAAATGCTGTCAGAATACAAGTATAGCGTAGCCATGGGAAATGCTGAATGTCATGTGAAAGATGCAGCAGGATTTGTAACTAGTGATAACGACAGTGATGGTATTCATCATGCTATATGCAGCATTCTCCGGCTTATATAGCTGCTCATTCAAAAAAGCAGAGAAAATGTTGTTTATTGGTTTGACATTTGAACCTCTCCCACTGAATACACAATTTGAAGGTGAGGATTCTTGCTTCCTCGAGTTCTTAATTTGTTGTGTACCAGTGGACGGAAAAATAATGAAGTAAAACGGTTACGTGTTTTATAGTGAGGATTTATGCAAAATATTGTTTTAATAGGTATGCCAGGGGTAGGTAAAAGCACAATAGGAGTAATTCTGGCAAAAACACTTGGAATGAGTTTTATTGATACTGACCTCATTATTCAGGAAAATGAGGGTAAGCTGCTGCAAGAAATTATTAAGAAGGACGGACTTGACAGGTTTCTTGGTATTGAAGAAAAGGTAATGATGTCAATAAGAAGCTTCAATACAGTAATTGCTACAGGAGGAAGCGCGATTTACAGTAATAAAGGGATGCAATCTTTAAAGAGTAATGGTATCGCTTGTTACCTAAAGCTACCGATAAAAGAAATACAGCAGAGGATTAATAATATTACAACACGTGGAATTGTTATGAAAGAGAATCAGAGCTTTTATGAACTATATATGGAAAGAAAGCCTTTATATGAGCGGTATGCAGATATCATAATTGACTGTACCGATAAAAGTATGGAATGTATCGTTAGTGAGATAAAAAGCAAATTATGATAGATAGAGAATGAAATGCATGATTATAGGTAAAACATTCGATAATTAATAATAGGTGTGTGAGGTTTTTTATGGAAATCAAGACGAACAGGCTGATCTTAAGAGAGTTTGAAGTTAACGATTTTTTAGCTGTACATGAATATGCGTCAAATCTTGATAATGTTAAGTATATGGTTTTTGGCCCAAATGATGAAAAAGCAACAGAATCGTTTATTAATGAATGCATCAAACGGCAAGACGAATCACCACGTTTACATTATGATTTTGCTATTACGCTTAAATCTACTGGCCAACTAATAGGTGCATGCGGTATTTATTTGGAAGATGACTCAGCTCAGGCGTCTTTGGGATGGATCCTAAACAAAAAATATTGGAAACAAGGCTACATGCCAGAAGCTGCTAACACTCTACTGTCTTTTGGATTTGAAAAGCTAAAGCTACATCGAATATATGCATCGTGTAATGCAGAAAATTATGGCTCCTACAGAGTTATGGAAAAATGCGGTATGCGCAGGGAAGCGCACTTTATAAAGAATAGACGTGGTAGAAAAGGTATTGATGCTGAGTGGTTGAGTGAATACATTTATGCGATTTTAGACAGTGAATGGAAAACGAATTCCCAAGTTTCAACTACAATGTAAACAGAAATTTGTATAGCTACCAAGGAGATGAGCCATTGACCCGGTTCAGCGGCGTCGGGTATGAAAAAGCGCTATATATAGATAAGCTGATGAGTTCAATAGATTGTATGAAACCATAATATTTTGTCTTATTGAGCTTAGCTTCGTTTAGAAAACAAGGAGGAAACGTTATGCTAAAGGATGTTACTTGCGCAGCGTTTTCACAGATTGATATTACACCTGAATTTCAGACATCGTTGGTGGGGTTTTACAGGCCAGATAGCCGTTCCCAAGGTGTGCAACATCGTCTTTATGCGCAGACCATATTATTTCAAACTAAAAATGAGAGCTTTTGTTTGATTACAATAGACAACCTGGGGTTAACGATTCCACTGGCACGTATCGTTCGTACAAAAGTATCAAAAATTTTAAACACCGACATATCTCATGTTATGCTTAACTTTTCACATACGCATTCAGCCCCGGAACCAACACCATATGCGTTAAATGGAGAAAAATATTTTGATTTTCTGTGTGTGCAGATAGTACAATGCGTTATAACAGCAAAGGAAAAAATTTCTCCTTGTAAGGTTAGTTGGGCATTGACTGAAGCTGATATTGGAGAAAACCGCAGAGACGGTTGTATAGTAACAGACAATCGACTTGGAGCGTTAATGGTGTCTGAGGCAAATAGCAGTAAGCCTATTGTTATGATAATGCGGATTGCCGCCCATGCCAATGTGCTTAAGGAATCTACAATTTCCAGCGATTTCATTGGCGTAGCGCGTGAAAAGCTTCAACGTTTCCTGGGGTATCCTGTTATGGTTTTGCAGGGAGCAGCAGGAAACCTTAAACCATTGGGTGTTCCAAAGATTGGCGGAGGCAGTCTCGATGACATATGCAGGATTTCTGACATACTTGTTTCTGCTGCACAAAAGCTGCAATTTACACTACAGGATATTTATGATATTCGAATGTTTTCAAGGGAAATGACATTTATTGCAGATGTTCCGACCAAAGAGGAAGCAGACAGTATAACCGCATATGCTCCTTGGGCAGACGCCACAGAATGGCTTTATTCCTGCGAGGAACTGCGCAATAGAGGGCAAAAGACACAGGAACTAACTGCAGAGATCAACTTTTTTGTGTTGAATCAAGGCTGTATCTGCGGTGTTGCAGAGGAGATCTTCTGTGAACTTGCGCTTGATGCTAAAGAACGTACCGGCAACCCGTTATTTTTCCTGAATGGGTATACAAACGGCTGTACGGGCTATCTTCCAAGTCGTACAGAGTGGCATAAGGGTGGATATGAAGTATTATTCAGTAATTTCATCTATCATAAGTATCATGGGCATGTCATGCCATACCGAGCAGAGACGGCAGACCAAATTGTGGATTTAGTTGTCAATGGATGGTAATGTAATAGAGTCTGAAATTTACATTGATTCTCGTGAAAGGAATATTGATGGAATACAAGTATAATACTCTGTTACCTGCGAAACAAATTTCAGACTCAAGATAATCTATAGGGCGAAATAATTCTTTTTAACTGAGGTATTAATAAAAGGATGTTAATTATGAATTGGTCAAAACATCATGAGGTAAATCATATAATAGAAAAATTACTGAATGGCCATCGGCAAGTCTTTGGAGATAAGATGGAAGGCTTTTACTTGTATGGATCGTTAATCTGGGGTGACTTTGACATTGACTCCAGCGATATAGATACATTATGTGCATTAACCACCGAGGTGAAACCTGAGGAGATTGAGCATCTTCGCATGATGCACGAAGAAATAGCGAATGAAAGCCCACTGTGGAGAGATCGTATTGAAGTACATTATGCATCACTCGAAGGTCTGAAGAATTTCCGCAAGTTCTCATCCAAGATGGGGAATATTTCTCCCGGAGAACCCCTCCATATCATTGATGCAGGGATTGATTGGCTCGATGAATGGTATTGTGTACAAGAATATGCCGTCACGCTTTTTGGCATTGATAAGTCGGAAGTAATACCACACATAGAGAAGTCCGAGTTTATTCAAACAATTTGTGGCTATGCGCAAAGTTTTCGGGAACGCATTCAGGCAAGCAAGCATTGTCGCTATAGCCAGGCTTATGCGATCCTAACTGTGTGCCGTGCTCTTTATACGTTAAGAAACGAAGAGCAAGCCTCAAAGCTTACGGCGGCTCGTTGGGCTATAAATTTTCTGCCAGAATATCGAAATATTATCAGTGATGCGCTTATATGGCGTCACGAACGCAACGCATCTGTTCAGAATCCGTTCGAAACATACGTTTTGGCCGAGAAGTTCGTAAATGATATTGTTGGCCGGTTCTTCGACTGATACAGGAAAAGTGGAATTCGACGAGGACTGCTAAGCCTTATATCAGTGCAATGCAAATGACACAGGAGAAAAAAACAATGCGATCAGAGCAGGAAATGTTTGATTTAATACTTGATATTGCCGAAATGGATGCGCGTATCCGGGCAGTTTGCATGAATGGTTCAAGAGCGAACCCGAATGTTGCTAAAGATAAATATCGAGATTATGATATCGTATATGTTGTAACTGAAACAGGATCATTCTTGAAAGACAAGAGTTGGATTTCACGGTTTGGGGATATCGCTATCGTTCAGGAACCTGATTCAAATGACCTTGGCTGGGGGCAAAAGGCCGACTACAGCCGTTCTTACTGTTGGCTGATGCTTTTTAAGGACGGAAATCGGATTGATTTACATATACAAATCAAAGAAGCCATGGAGGAAGAGTATACGACAGATAGTTTAACCATTCCACTTCTGGATAAGGACAATATTCTTCCACCCATCCCGCCATCAAACGATAAGGGATATTGGGTAAAAAAACCGACAAAGCCGCAATATGATGGATGCTGTAACGAGTTTTGGTGGTGCCTGAACAATGTTGCAAAGGGGATCGTTCGTGATCAATTTCCTTATGCAATGCGAATGTACCATGAAACCGTGCATGCAGAGCTTGACAAAATGCTTGAGTGGTATATTGGTGTAAATTCAGGGTTTACCGTAACGGTTGGAATGTGGGGCAAATACTTTAAAAAATATCTGCCGGACGAACTATATCAGCTTTATACAAAAACATATTCTAGCTTCGAGGTGCTTTGGACAACCATTTTCGCGGCATGTGAACTTTTCCGCACGGTAGCTCCTTTGGTAGGTAAACACTTTGGCTATGTTTATAACAAAAGTGACGATGATAACATGATGAACTATTTGATAAAGATGAGGAACAATGAATTCTGAAAAACATGCTGTATCAGGGCGGTTCAAATCCCATGCGGCACTTTACGCTCCAGTAATGGTTTGGAATTTGCTTTGAGCATGGTTCCAGCGCCCATATAACAGCGCTGCTACCCATGAGCGAGGCACTAGTTTGCCCAGAAAAGAAAGAAGCCTGTTTATTTTGCCAGGAACATAGATACTTTTTCCGGCCAGTGCATGGTCAAGCGATTTGCGGGCAACGCTCTCTATCGGGATTGTAGTTGCGTTCCCCAGGACACCCTGAACATTGATTCTCTGGACAACCTCTAGTGTGGTAGCCATCCCTGCGGGGCACAAGGCCATGACATCAACATTTTCTCTTTTCAGTTCCTGGCGCAGTGAAATGGAAAAATCAAGCAAAAAACGCTTGGAAGCAGCGTATGTGGCTTTCAGGGGCATTGGAAACAATGATGCAAGGCTGGACACAAACATAATTGTGAAGCGCATGGCAGGCCTTCTGCGCTTCAGAAGGGCATGGGTAATACGCAAAGTGGCGGCGTTGTTTAACAAGACGATCTTTACGAGGTTCTCTCTTTCGTGTCCCATGAATCCACCCTCAAAATCCATCCCTGCAACGTTCAGGAGCATGTCAAACTGAATATTGCTCCTGTCCATAACGCTGAGCATTTCATCAACACTTTCAGCACTGGTGAGGTCGCAGGCTTTCGATGCAACTGTAACATTGAATTGCCTTTCTAATCCACGCTTGATACAAAGCAATCCATCCTCATTGATATCTGTTAAAAACAGATTGTATCCGCGTCTGCCGCATTCATTTGCAAGCGCACGGCCAAGGCCGCCGGCGGCGCCGGTAATCATTACATTCATCTCAAAACCTCCTGTTCATAATGAACACCGCAGAGCCGTTCGCTTAATTCAAACAGCCTGTCTGCGTTTTCACGGGTGACCTGCTTACTAAAGTCCTTCACTTTTAGATGGGAATAATATAATCCATCCGGTGCTGTTTTTGGATCACATAGAAACGCATAGGTTTTAGCGGGAATGGTAGGAGATAAACCGCGCTTCTTGCGAAGAGCCCAAATGCTGTTGACAAGACCGCTGGTTTCCTTATTGCCGATATCCGTGTTTACCAAGCCGGGATCCACAACATAAGCATGAATGCCCGCTGACACAAGGCGATCGTTTAAGCCTTTTGCAAACAGAATATTGCATAGCTTTGACTGTTTATAAGCTGTAAGAGGGTTATACAAGCGGCTTAGCATGATGTTGTTCCAGTGCATCGAAATGCCCTTGTGAGATTCACTTCCTGTCATGATCACACGCCCATGTGCTTTTCTCAAAGCTGGCAGCAGCAGATATGTCAGAAGAAACCCGGCAAGATGGTTCAGAGCGAATTGTTGTTCATAGCCTTCTTCAGTAGTCATATACCAGCTTCTGACACATCCGGCATTATTGATAAGCGCAGAAAGCTCTCCATCACTTGTTTTTTCCAGATAAGAAGTTATTTCTTCCGCAACACGAGTGACTTCACGCTGTTGCAGTAAGTCTGCCAGAAAGAATGTAATCTTCGCATCAGGGTTTTCAGATAGTATGCTTTCTTTTGCACGGTTGCAGTTGATTTCATTATGCCCAACACCAAGAATATTGATCCCCTGACGAGTTAGAAGCCGTGTGGTTTCCAGTCCGATGCCGGAAGACGCGCCGGTAATTACAATCGTTTTCATGGTTACCTCCATTCTCAATTCACAACAGGATATCCGAACCAACCCCAGGTGTGCCAAAATTCAAGTGAGCCGGAAGAGAGCATGGAAATTATCGTTCCAAGGACGAAGCAAGCAGTAAATACTGTCAGTGAGAATAGCGCAACCGAGCGAATGCGCCGATTGGTTTTTACCGGCAGCCTGGGATATATGGGGAGGGAGGGGAGTTTTGCTTTTCCGGAAGCCGCGGCAAGTGTATTCTGATGGAAACGTCCGTAGGAACGAATAAGCTGCCGAATGAATGCGGCAAAATAAATGCTGCCCATTGCGGATAAAACAGAAAGCGAGAGCATGGACAATCCGAATACTGCTCCGCACAAATAGGGGATGGGTGGGATCAACTACCCTGGGTTTAGATTAAGCAATAAGCACACGGCAACCACTGCACAGCTGATCGAGATTGCTGCCATGATAACCTCCCACACCATCAATAAAACGAAGAATATGCCTGCAAACAAGTCAACAATGCCAAGACCTATTACTGTTATCACGTTACTTCCACGTTTTTTTCCTTCGGTACCACTCTCAAACTGTGAAGCCACTGCCTTTGGGTTTCCAAGCTTCGCAGCGATCTCTTCTTCTGAAAAACCATCTGCCATTTTAAATGCAAAGTGCTGTTCGTACTCTTCTACAATGTCAGCCGCATCACTGATGTTGTTCTTTTTTAGTTCATCTGTAAGCTTTGACAAAAATTCATTTCTTGTCACGATCATCATCCTCCAATATGGTTTCTACTGTTCTGGCGAAGTCCAGATATTCTTCACGGTCTTTCAAATAAGTTTCGCGCCCCAGGCTTGTCAGCGAATAATACTTACGTGGCGGGCCTCCGCTTTCTTCCTGCAGATAGGTGGACAGTATACCTTCGCTTTTCAACTTTCTTAAAATCGGGTAAACCGTACCGTCTGCGATATCGATCTGCTTAGTCAGATATTCGGATATTTCATATCCGTACCAATCATGTTTATTCAGCAGTGACAGCACACACAGTTCCAATACACCTTTTTTATATTGTGTGTTCACAGGTATCCTCCTTCCCATTTGCTCTAGAAATTATTGATTACTATTATATAATAACCAGTAGTGGCTTATATGTCAATACCCTTTCGCGAATTATTTTTAACTTTCGAGCTGATTGCAAGGAATCTCGTTATAACAACGGAAGCGATTGCTTGCAATCGCAACACACTGTTATTGCAACGGCAGGTTTTGCTTTAGCAAAACCATCACACTGCAACAACGAAGCTTCAGCTTCGTTATATCGAGGCGGGAGATATGCTCGCCGTCTGATTAAGGTGATCGGTACCCGCCACCACACGTTTTTCAGCCCATAGCTGAAAATACGTTAAGAGGTGGGGTGGGGGACCATCGGGCCTCGTTATATTAGAGAATAGGATACAAAGAGAACCGGATCCTTCTTGGCATAATAAAAAAAGTGTATAATGGAGATTGAACATAAAGCAAAATCTTTTAGCTATTGAGTATGAGAAAGGTGACTGTTATGAAAAGTGTTAAATTAGTGAATGTGTGCCCGGTGCTGTTGTCAGAAGATATTGTTCGAACGGTAGACTTCTATGTTGAAAAGCTTGGGTTTCAATACGCAAAACACTATGACAAAATCGAAAATTTCGCAGCTCTGTATAGAGATTCCATCGAATTAATCATCATACAATCAAAGTTTGGAAAGGTAGAATCAAATACAAAAAGATATGGTGCTGGTTATGATATTTACATAGATACGGATACTGTTGAAGGTGTTGATGTGGTTTATCAGGAGTTTTTGTCAAAAGGGGTTACAGTGCTCCAGGAGCCAAGAAAAACGGATTATGGTTGTTATGAATTTGTGATTGAAGATATTGATGGAAGACAAATCGGAGTAGGCCTTATTTTTAGTAAAGAAACTTTTTTTAGGGAATCGAGCTTTATTGAATGATTACAAACAAGTATTTTCATGTCATAGGCTAATCAACGTGTGACAGTGTGAATGCGTCACCTGATCATATGGATCATAGAGGGGAGTAAAAATAATGGCAAAAAAAGAAGGAAAATTCATCGGTTTATCAGGAACAGAGTTATATTATGAAATCGTAGGAGAAGGCACTCCAGTGCTGATGCTGCACGGGTGGGGAATGGATCACCGAATCATGTCCTGTTGCATGGAGTTGGTCTTTCAGAAGAACAAGGAAAAATTCATGCGAATTTATTTTGATTTACCCGGGATGGGAAAGTCAAAAGCCGGTGAATCTATCAAAAACTCTGATGGTATGCTGGAAGCCATCCTTGCATTTATTGAAAAGGTCATACCCAATCAAAAGTTTTTGTTGGTAGGAGAGTCGTATGGGGGTTATCTTGCCAGAGCACTCGTTCAAAAGATTGATCATCGTATTCTGGGTTTATTCTTAATATGTCCGCTGGTATATCCGGGATATCGGGCGGGAGAAGTGCCGGCGAAGACGGTATTGGAAAAAGATGTGCCATTTCTTGAAAGCTTAAGTGAGCAGGAACGGGTGAGCTTTGAATACATTACAATTGTTCAGAATCGAAGGGTTTGGAATGGCTTTAAAGAAAGTGTATATGAAGCCATCATCAATCAAAAAGATAACTATTTTCTGAATCATGTATTAGATGGGGCTTTTTCATATGATGTGGATCATCTGGAAAATGCGTTTGCCAAACCTTGCCTCATCCTCACAGGACGGCAAGACACAGAGGTGGGGTACAGGGATCAATTCAAGCTTCTGGATAACTACCCGAGAGCCTCCTTTGCAGTATTGGATAAGGCTGGTCACAATTTACAGATAGAGCAGGAGGATTTATTCGTTAACCTGGCATCGGAATGGTTGGAAAGAATAACAACTGAATCATAAGTGTGCGTGCAGGTGGTATAGGAAATATCTAAAGGGCCAGGATTCAATGAGCGCTTGCGCGAATTGTGCGCCAAAACGCGGGTGCTGAAAGCGCCTTACTTGCGCGTTTTGTGTGCAACTAGTTCATAACTATCTCTGATAGTTATGAACGGTCCGCGAGCATTTTATCAAATGCCCTTCAGTGGGGGATTGTACTCACCACTGAGCAGAAATCGGTTTATCCCCACCTGTAGAGGCAGGGGTCTTAGGGCATTTGATAAATATTCATACTATAACGAGGATGATTTAGCCCAACCGCGCTAGCGTAAAGTGTTTTTATTAATAATCGCTTTACCTCAAGTCAGAATTTTTCAATCATCCCTTGCAACTTTTATCCACATCAGTCTGACGATTCCCCAGGCGACCAACGCATAAATGATCATGGCGACAATCGTAGCCGGATCAAAAACCGAGCTGGATACAAAGCCAGGAGTTGTTAATGGGTTAAAAATGCCTGAAAACGGGGCTATGAATATCCCTGTAAACATATACAAGAACGATGTGAAACCGCTACGTGGGTTTGCACCGAGCAGCATGAACAAAAACCTCAGCCCCAGAAGAACTTCAATCAGGCCAAGCAAATAATAAATGACATTTCTGCTTCTGACAAACCATAGGGGTTTATCTTCCGGAAAAACGGTCGTACCATCCGAATGCAGCCTTCGCATGGGTATTACTTTTCCATGTTGATCATATTCGCTTTCCTTCGAGTGATTCATTTTTCTCTCCTGTAAGCATTTTCTCAGTATTTTATTATGAACATAATCGGGTTGAGTATGCATTACGAGGAAAAACTAAAGCCGAGTTTGGTAGAACTTAAAATTTAACATTATGGGTTTACAAATACTTCCGATTCGCATATAATAAGCATAATAGATCAAGAAAAGACGATGATGGGGACAGTAAATACGTTGCTGAACGTCTCAGCGAGCCGGGGAGGGTGCGAGCCCGGTACTAGTAAGAAAGTATTGAAAATCACCCCGGAGTTTCAGACCGAAGCATTCCAGTAGGTTCTGACGGTTTTCCTCCGTTACATGGGAACGCATATGTTGGTATGTTGTATCAGGTGGTTCACGGAATGCAGCTTTCGTCCTGTTATGGGGCGGAAGCTTTTTTATTTCCTCTGTATCACCTCCATACCAAATATTTTTGGAGGTGATGAGAATGATTGAAGGAGACATTCGTATGGAAGCGTGGTCGCGGAAGATGGTACAAAATTTTCCAAGACAGGCTTTATGATTCAATTTGATACCGCAGCAGAAAAGCTGGGGTCGGATACCATCCGGTACTTGTTTGCCGGGGCGGGAGTTGCCAATGATGTCAGATTTGGTTATAGCCTTGGGGAAGAGGCACGCAGAAAGATACTCTCCTTCTGGAATACCTGTGTTTTCTTCATGACCTACGCTGTACTCGAGAAGCCAGAATTGGCCAAAAAACCTTCTCCGGACGCTCTTGAAATCACAGACAGGTGGGTTTTGGCCAGAACAGACCAGTTCATCCGGGAGGCTTCGGTTTTTTATGAAGAGGCTGGTTTGAAGGTTGAACAGCGAATTGTGCTCAGTATAAGGCCTTGTCAGTGCGTCAGGAGCCAAGGACAACAGCCTGGTCACCTTCACTCAGAATATTCTACGCATAATGCCACAGGACAGGAAGATATGAGCGGGGGGTGTGAGTCCATGCATGTTATCCCAGTAAACCAACCGAGTACAAACCAGGGGTGTGGAGCAAACCTGTCTGGTATGGAGCAGGGGGAAGGGGGACCTGAATCAAATAGGATTCAGGCAGTCCTTCAAAAATATGGAACGGCTATTGCAGAAGAAACGCTTTCATCTAGCTTTACAGACGTGGTCTCAGAGCCTGTCATCACAAAAGAAGTTGCAGTGGGAGATGATACTGTTTTCATTAAGATTGGCCTTGCATAGAGAAGGTCGTGAGTCTTTGCAGCTATATGAGTTGAACAGGGTAACAGAGAGCAACTCTATTTTGAAACCAGAATTGAATTGTTCTCTGTTAATAACATTATAACGTAACAACATCGTGACATTATGATGTAAGGATTATGGAATTAATCAGATTGTCGTGGCCAAACCTGACTGGTTTGCTCGCGATACAGCACAGTCTGTCATCCTGAGCACAGCGAAGGATCTTGTCAGGAGTAATGCGAGATCCTTCACTTCGTTCAGCAGGCTGCGCCTGTTTAACTGCGAACAGTAATTTTTTATACTCTGCATAATTTCTATTTTTGCTGAAAGTTTTGACATTTCGATTACATTAATCTATAATATTTGATAGAACATACGTTCTAAAGGACGATAGGAATCAAGGCATTGGTTGCATTTCTGTGGACAGTGTATATCCTGCCATTGGAGGTTGTAAAGTATGAAAAGACACGTCATCGATCTGGCTGCTTTTTTACCTGAAGGACAAACCATATGCGAATTAAAAGACAATCTCCTTCACATGACGACGTCCCGTGCAATACCGACTCAGCGCTTTGATGCCGAACACCTGTCGATCAGTTCAAACATTTTTCTGCCCGACAAATTCAAGCTGCCCCTGCGGGTTGATATCACTGCAAAAATAGACGCTCCAGGTTTATATGTGCTTGTAGGGAAAGGCCATGTTAATTTTGGCACATTATGCTCGGATAACAGGCGCATTGATGACATAGTTTCCCCATCACGAAAGACAATCTATTATCACAATGATATACCCATGAATCAGTTTACCGATATCTCCCTGATATACGATTTAAAAGAAATGCAAATTCTGGTTGATGGGCAAGAAAGGTATTACTCGAACAATGAAAGGTATATGAAATCACAGGAATTCAGGGAATTAAACAAGGAAGGCTTTGGGCTGAAAATTGCCTGTGACAAGCTCACAAACCTGACCATTCAATCAGTTGCCATCACCGAGTTCCCAGATACTTGCAGTATTGTACATACCGGGGCTGAACTGCCAGTTGCTTTTACGAAAAACCAGGTATTAGAACCAGGTGAAAGGCCAACTTTTGAAAAGTGCATTTCACGGCTTCCGGCGACCATAAAAAATGAAATTATTAAGCTCGATGAGTACCTTAAGTCGCTAAAACGGTTTAAATTCAAAAGACAAATCGAGAAAAACGGCAATAAAGTAACTTATGTCGCGTCTGATTATGGTTTTTCTTATGCCATATACTTAAGCAACCACATGTTTGATCATTCTCTGCAATGGTATATCATCACAAATGGAAAGCCTGAAACCTGGCACAGAAAAGCTGATAAGATGGAAGAAACACTGAACAGCCTCATACAAAAAGCACCGGATTTTGCACAACGGATGTTCTTCAATCTGGACGACTGCATGGGATGCTATAAAAACTGTCTTGCACAAACTCGGTACCAGTTGGGCGAAAAGAAAAAAGTTGTGTGCCATGGCAAGCTGAAATTCAAAATGAGTCCATCCGGGTTTGAAGATGTTCGTGCTTTTATCGATGAAATATACGCTATAACACAACAGTCGCAGTAAGGTTTTCGTCGATTTTGTGTTCGTTCTTTTCAAAGTACTTGCCCACTTATGCGACAACAGCAAAAGGGTATTTCGTTGACAAGGAGGTATAGGCAGGATGATATCCGTACACAAAGCAATGATGGATTGTGCGCAGCAGCTTCTTTCACAGGATATCAATCCTGTTATCAGATATAAGCTTCTGAAGGATGTTGTTGGTTTATCCACAGACACGCCGCAGATGAAAGCATTGAAGGAAGAAGTATTGGCAAGCCCTTTGGTTAGCGAGCTTGACGATGAGCAGCTATATGATGGCAGCTGGGGCAGGTTCAACTCCATTGATTACACGGTGAAAAAGAAATTTCCGACAACCTGCATTGCTGTGGAAAGAGCATTGTATATTGGCCTGAATAATGAAGATACGATTCTTTTCAACGCACTTGAGTACATCAGAGATGTTTTTCACAAAAAGGTCAGGGTGCCGGATAGGGGCGAGGTGAATGAAAGATGGCCTGCATTTAGCCAGTATCGCATCGCATACTTTCTGGAATTGCTGCAGCCTTATAGTGAAGATGTGGATCAGGTTTGGCACACATGGCTATATATCGTTCAAAGGGCATTCTCGGAAGGGTTTTATGATCATGAAAAGAACCAAAAAGCGCAGCGGGAGGTTTTCGGCATCACTGGAAAAAGGTTGATTCTGCTGCCGTTTAATTTCTTACTGCTTCGCCGGAACGATATCCCTGACAGGCTTCAGCATGCAATGCTGGATTATTGTTGGGAAAGACACCTGAAAAACGGTTATTTTTGGCCGGAAGCAAAGCTGCACCAGCTGCCGGAAAGCTTTTATTATAACAAAACCCACCGTTGGTTTAGCTCACTGGAATTTTTCATAACATTCAAAGGAAATTCACGATATCTTCAAGGCCCCATTGAATGGGTTATCAATGGTAGAAGCGAGGATGGACTTTGGGATTTCGGGCCTCAAATAAAAGATCCCTTTGGTTATTACCGTTATTTATCGACAGAAGGGTGGAAAAAACGGCAGAATCGCGTGATTGACTGCACTGTGGAAATCCTTGTGATCTTAAAAAAGTATCTTGATTCTAATCAGGAACAGAAAGCTCACCATTTCACAGACCAGCAGTCCGAATAAATTCCAGGTTAAGCAATGAACGGAGTGAAAAAATGACATCTGAAGAAATACTAAACTATTGTCTGTCCAAGCTCGGTGCATATATTGATTTTCCTTTTGGAGACATCCCGATTTGTGTTAAGGTTGGCAAGAGATTGTTTGCACAATTGTACCCGAAACCGGCTGACTTTAAACTCACTTTGAATTGCGACAGGGTTGTCGGTGAACTGTACAGAAATCTGTACCCAGATGACGTTACGAGGGGGTATCATTGCCCGCCTGTAATGCAGCCATATTTCAACACAATTCGGCTCAATGGTATTGTTCCAGACAATGAACTGAAGAAAATGATCGACCATTCTTATGCCACTGTCGTTAAAAAGCTTCCAAAACAGTTACAGCATCAACTAAAGGGTGAATGCTCGTAACTATCAAATCTGGCACAACCGTTTTGCCAGAGTGCTGCCGATGGAAAAGGTTGTACAACTCATACAGGAAGCTTAACACCTTTGCTCAGTATCTGTTACGATTTTAAAGCTTCTCGAAGTATATAAACCGCAGACCATCGTGAAGCTTTTCTTCACTGAACCTTTGATAGCCCAGTTTTTCATACTTGCCCATGATTTCCATGAAGCAGGTAATTACGGGTAGATATATTATTAATGAAGCTTACCAATCACTTTCAAGTTCAATAGGTTCATTTTTGAAGTCTTTTATATACGTTTTCTATAATGAGTTTTGTAATGATTACACAGAAGTAGTATAATATGCTAAAACCCATTTGAGTTGAGTGGGAAAAACGATGAAAATGAAAGTGTAATGCGGGAGGAAATGATCATGGCCAAGATTTTAAACGCGAATAACATGTCTTTTCAGTTACGAGAATCACCAATCCCCGAGTTTTCCTGGCATACCAGCCCTGATTTATCCGAGCTGACAAACTCCAAAGTCCTGAAATTCAATATCCGTTCGCTTGATCCCGGTAAATTTTCCTATCCTTATCATTCACACAGAAATTCTGAAGAAATGTTTGTTATCCTTTCGGGAAGTGTCACGCTTAGAACCCCAGAGGAGTATAAGGTTTTGTCAGAAGGGGATATTGTGTTTTTTGAAATGGGGCCTGAAGGGGCGCACCAATTGTATAATCATACCGATAAGCCCTGCCAGTTTCTCGACATACGCACGGATCTGGGATTGGATGTATGTGATTATCCTGATTCAGGCAAGATCAACGTTCTGCCCTATAGAGATATCTTTCAATCTGAAACCGCGGTAGATTATTACCAGGGGGAGGAAAATATCAGTAAAAAATGGCCGGAAGAGATAGTTAACAAAAAGTGAAGCGTTTATTGGTCCGGCCGCAATAATGTGTTTTTAGCCATATGTTAAAAAAAGGAAAGCATGATCTCCGCATGTGTTGAGTAGCAATGCAGCTGGCTGAAAGCGATTGGCTTTAACGATGTTGACTACTTTTTCAAAGTATTTGAAATGAAAATTTTTAATGACAGAAGGCTTTAGTAGCTTACTGATGTATAACATCTGTTTGGCAGATGTGAGTAACGACATTGGGGTTTAGACGAAGTATACTTTAGTAACCTGACACTACTGGCATATTCACAGAACGCTAATGGCATATCCACTAGCCTATTATGGTTTCATTCAGGATCTCCGAAAAGGGTATTGTATAATTATACGACAGGATGTATAATTATACATATTCTTTTGTGGAGGTGTTCATATGGGAATAGACTACGAAAAAATCTCTAAAAACTACGATTCCGTTAGATATGCAAATCAAAGCACGATCAGTGTTTTTCTTCAGAACCTACATATTACTGAGGCAACGAAAGTATTGGACTTTGGATGCGGAACCGGCAATTATGCCGACACCCTTCAAAAAGCAACCCATGCACAGGTGTTTGGCGTAGAGCCATCAGATGGAATGAGAGAGAAGGCAGTTTCCAAAAACAGCAGTGTTGTTTTTTCGAAGGGAAATCACGGGCATATTCCGTTTGAAGATAATTTCTTTGACTTTGTTTACATGACGGATGTCATTCATCACATTCCTGATTTGGGTGTAATGTTCAGGGAGCTCTTCAGAGTTTTGAAGAAGGAAGGCTTCCTTTGCATTGTAACACAATCCCATGAACAAATAGACAAAAGGTTTTACGTCAAATATTTTCCCACCACCGCGATTGTGGATAAACACCGTTATCCGGATATCCCTGTAATTATCGGTGACGCAGTGAAAGCTGGATTCTCACATATCAGAACAAATGTTAAAGAGGGGGGCATCACCAAAGTACAATCTGATTTTGTTGAACTTGCCCGGGCAAAAGGGTATTCCATGTTTCATCTGATACCCGAGGAAGAATACCAAAAAGGCCTTACTGAGCTTGAAAAGGATGTCATGACTGATGCCTTGTTCGTTCCTGATTCCAGCGGAACCCTTGTATGGCTTGGAAAGTGAGGAGAGTATAATAATGATACAGCAGATTGAGGAATTATCAATGAATGCGTGGCCGGCATTGCAAACCTGCTTTTACGATGGCTGGGTAATGCGGTTTGCCGATGGATATACGAAAAGATCCAATTCGATTTTACCCATTTACGAATCTACGATTTGCGCTGAAGAAAAGATTAACTTTTGCGAGCGGAAGTATGCGGAATGGGGTCTCCCGACAGTATTCAAACTGACACAGGAGAGCAACCCACAAAGCCTGGATGGCATTCTTGAGCGTAAAGGCTATCAAAAACTGGATGAAACTGCAGTAAGGCTTTTGGACTTAACTCATTACACCGCCTGTAAGCCGAATGATGTCATTCTGGAAGAAAAGTTTACTGAAAACTGGATAAACAGCTTTTTTCAGTGTTCCGGATTGACCGATGCAGGACAGCAAACAGCAGCAAAACAGATTCTTGGGTATATTCGCGCAGAGATTGTCTGTGTAGCAAAAACCGTGGAAGATAAAATCGTTGGGTGCGGCTTTGGCGTGATGGAAAGGGGATTTGTTGGCATCTTTAATATTGTGGTATCCAATGATTACCGCAGGAATGGATTTGGGTTGGATATCATGAATGGAATTCTGATGAAGGCAAAGGAAAAGGGAGTACAAAACTCTTATTTACAGGTTGTCGTTGGTAATGCACCCGCAGAAAGTCTGTATACAAAGCTGGGCTACAAAGAAGTATATCATTATTGGTATAGGAGAAAGGAATCTCAGATCTAAAAATCTGTACCCGCCAACGCACGTTTTTTATGCAAGAACCCGGTGTCAATTGACGCCGGGTTATTTTAAAAACACATTTGTACAAAGGGCTATTCCACGAACGTATGGGTCTTTTAATCCGAGCAAACGAGGGACTGAAAGACAATACGGCTATTCCACGAATGTATGGGTCTTTTGCCAGCGACCCAAATTAGCTATTACTGCGAGAAGCTTTATTCTACATAAATTTCAACCTTTTCCTGGCGTTCCTCATCTTCAATCTCTGCGATTTTGCCTTGGGCACCGTTCTTAACGGCTTCCATTACTGCCTTGATATCAATTTTATTCAGCCCTACGTCCATCATTTGCGGAGCATAGGCAGTACCAAGCTTCAGGCCGATATCGACAAGAGATATGGGTAGATTTACTTTCGTCTTTACTCTGTCATCCATCGTCATCACTCGAATCTTTATCCACTTTGCGTGCCCTGCAGTTACAAGGCTCTCTTCGGCAGGTGCCTGATCCAGCGCGTTCATCAGCTCCAGGCCTTCCTGTGCTGAAACCTTGCCTTCTTCAATCATCTTTAAGATCTGCATTCTTTCTTCTGATATATTTCTCATATCAAAATCCTCCATTTCAATTGATACCTGTTTCATTTCTATTCGGCGTGTAAGCATGACTTAACCAAGATGGTTCTGCTAAATGGTTCCGTTGGTTCATTGTATACCGGTTGTAATGAACCATTTAGCACTCAGATGAATCATTCAGCAGCCTTAAGGCTTCATCCTTGCTGATTTCTCCACGGCTGAGCTTTTCCAGCACTTCCTTGCGGTTCACCAGGTTTTTTGGCTGTTCCACCTGGTAGCCCAAAGCGCCAATCACTTCGTCCAGCTTGTTTCGCACGGTGGGGTAGGAGATTCCCAGTTCTTTTTCAATTTCCTTGATGTTGCCTCTGCTTTTTATGAAAACCTCGATGAAGTATTTTTGCGGCCCGGTCAGCTTGCAGAACTTACACAGATCAAATTCACCCCGTATTGTAGTATCACAATGATAACAATGGATTTCGGTGATCTGCAGCTCATTGTCGCATACAGGACATTTTCCGAGAACTTCATGTTTCATCCATTCACCTCCTGACTGATGAACAATTCAATTCTTGATTTTTATTTTTCAATGAATCAAAATATTTGATTCGTAATTTAATTATATTAATAAACTTAAAAATGTCAATCATCAAATTGAAAAATTTGATTAGAATTTAATTAGAAATTAAAAATATAAATATGTAGCTTTAAACTGGAACTGGTAAGGAGATGAAAGCGAAGTATCTTTCATAGAAAATAGAATTATGTTACGATAGGGTTGGTGTGATTGGAAAAACTCAAAATCATAATGCAGAAAAAACGGGTAAGGCGAAAAGAATCAGAAGGGGTGCGGTGAGCCCAACGGTACCTTTGATATGAACTGGAGGTTTTTATGCGGCCATTGTATTTTCAAGAAGGTAAACTCAGGTTGATTGATCAGACAAAGCTTCCTGGTGAAACCATCTGGCACGAGTATTCATCGTATGATCAGGTTGCAAAAGCCATTAAGGATATGATCGTCCGGGGTGCACCGGCGATTGGCGTTACGGCTGCTTACGGCATCGTCATCGGAATGAATGCCATCAACCAAACAAACAAGGAAGCTTTCTTCAAAGAACTCGCGCACATCGCCGATGAAATGAAAAGCACCAGGCCAACCGCGGTTAACCTGTTTTGGGCTGTTGACCGGATGGTGAATAAAGCACTGATCAATCATGATAAAAGCATTGACGAAATAAAGGCTATTGCACTGCTGGAAGCGCAGAAAATGGACGATGAAGATGTGCAGAGCAATCGCAAAATTGGTGAGTACGGCAGCCAATTGATCCGTCATGGAGATACTATCCTGACCCATTGCAACGCCGGCAGCCTTGCAACCTGCGATTATGGTACGGCTCTTGGCGTGATTCGGGCAGCCCACGAGGCAGGCAAACAGGTAAAGGTGTTTGCCGATGAAACCCGCCCATACCTGCAGGGGGCAAGGCTTACAGCCTATGAATTGATGCAGGACGGCATTCCCGTGACCCTGATCTGTGACAATATGGCCGGACACTTTATGCATATCGGGCAGATTCAATGCTGTATCGTCGGTGCGGACAGAATCGCTTCCAATGGCGATACAGCCAATAAAATCGGCACCTATAGCGTGGCGGTTCTGGCAAAGGAAAACAATATTCCTTTTTATGTCGCAGCACCGGTTTCCACGATAGATTTTAAAATCAGCAGCGGTCAGGAGATACCCATTGAAGAACGCAACCAACGGGAGGTTACTCATATTCGTGAAATTCAGCTTGCACCGAATGGGGTGAATGTAAGAAACCCAGCCTTTGATGTCACTCCAAACCGGTATATTACAGCTATCATCACAGATAAAGGGGTGCTGTATCCTCCCTTCACCAAGAGTATTCAAAGCCTGAAGGAAAAATTATGAAAGCAGGATCGCAGGTAAGCAAGCGCGGCTTGTTTTCCTGAATGAGGTGGAGGAACTATACCATAAAAAGCACTCATTTCATCCGGCAGCAGCCAGTTGTTGAAATAGAGCAGACATTTGATTTCCAGTAAAACAGGAGAAAAGCGATGAAGCAAAACTATCGAGATATTCTTGACCTTTCAAAGATAATATATGATAAGGGAATGGTCAATGCCTTTGAAGGAAATCTTTCGGTCAGAACCGGAGAAGGGCTGCTCATCACCCCCAGCCAAACCTGCAAGGGTTTTCTCAAAGAAGACATGTTAGTTGAAACAGATATGCAGGGAAAGGTCACAAAGGGAAATCGAAAGCCCTCTTCGGAAATTCTGCTGCATCTTGAAGCATACTCTATCCGGAAAGATATTCATGCGGTGATACATGCGCATTCCCCTTATGCTACAGCGTTTGCAGTGGCCAATAAACCCATTGAAACAAAAGCATATCCGGAAATGATCGTCCTGTTTGGGGAAATACCTCTTGTGAAGTACGGTACGCCTTCAACACCCGATATCTGTGCAGATTTGAAAAATCATCTGCACGATCATGATGTGGTTCTTTTGGCCAACCACGGAATTGTTGCCATTGGAAAAGACCTGTATGATGCTTTTTTCAAACTGGAATCTGCCGAAAGCATTGCAAAGGTTCTTCTGCTATCCCATATGCTTGGCGGTGAGTTTGAGCTACCCCCAGATGAAGTATGCAAGCTTCATGAAATGGGGAAAAAGGGGTTCCATTGCCCATAATCCTCATGAAAGGGTTCAAGTGATAAATGCAGGCAGGGGTGGGTATTCAAAATATTAAAAAGACTTGTGCTCCCACTGCGCGGATGAGCAAAAATGATGACTTTGTCTTTAAATCCTGACATAACGCGACCTCACTTTATCGATTGCATATATCATTGTCTTACCATATTCCTCTATTGATGGCAAGATGCGTTTTTTTAATAAAACTGGAAAGATCGCCGCTCGATGTGTTATAATGGTACTGTTACACAAAAAAGGGATCCTTTCAGGGGGGGATAGATGTGATTAACAGTAAAAGAAGCCTAAAAATATGCAGTTTATCCGCAGTTCTTATGCTCCTGGTTTTGCTGTGCGGCTCGTGTGCCGAAAAGGCGGAAACAGCCTCAGCCTCTTCATTCTCCAGCACAAAATGGACCTTGATTGGTCCCTATGATGAGCCCGGGC
Organism: Ruminiclostridium sp.; assembly: GCA_012523055.1. GTDB lineage: Bacteria > Bacillota > Clostridia > DSM-8532 > DSM-8532 > JAAYJG01. The sequence goes on from JAAYJG010000322.1 coordinate 24,536, forward strand.
AGGGGCCATGCACTTTATTCTATCAAGACCTGCTTGCGGATTACGGCTCGGAAAGCACTATTTCCGAATCCGGTCCGCCTGAAAATTTCGTCAAAACGGGCTTGATACAGGCAAAAAACAACCTGGTTGACTTTGGTGCAAAGTTTCCCGGGAAAAACTATTCTGTTTCCTATGCTTATCTGGAATTTAAAGGAAACGGTGAAGAGGTTTTTTACCGGATGGGTTCGGATGATGGCCTTCGTGTATGGTTGAATGGTGAGCTGATGGTGGATCAACACGCCCATCGCGCCATCGACCCCAACTCTAATTCCTTCCGTGCGGTGTTAAAAAAGGGCACAAACCGGGTATTGGTAAAAGTATGCCAGGCATCCGGCGAATGGGGTTTCACCTTCAGACAGACGACACGTGAGGAGCATGAAGCCTTTATAGCCGAGCAGTCCGAAATGACACTGTCGTTATCAACCGACAGTTTGTATATAGGGAATACAAATCCCCTTGCTTTTTCAATCTTTGCCAACCCGGCGCCGCTTGAAGATGTTCCGCTTATCTATTCTGTGACCGATTCTGAAGGAAAGGTCATCACCGAAGGAACTGAGTTTGCTGGTAAAAGCATCACCGTGGACTTTCCCTCTGATTGTAAAGAGGAAATATATATCACCGCGGTACCAGGGAAAATCCAAGATGAATTAACCCGAAAGAAGCTTGAAAATACTAAATTCCAAACTGTATTATTCAGAGCAGACAGGGACTCGATTCATTGTACGTATTCCAAAAAAGCCAGAAAGGCTGCACAAGAGCTTGGTAGTTCCCCCAGGTGGACATCCCTTGACAAAGAAGAGCTTAAAATGGTTGAAGATGTCGCACCTACACTGCTGTACCTTGCAGATATGATTGACGGGAATCTGCATACCTCTTTAGTCAATGAAAACAAGCAATCCATGGCAATATCCTTTATCAACGATATTCTCGCGGCGATGAAGGAAAGCCCGCAGGCACTCTCGTCCATGACCGGCTATCGTCAGATGGCTTACAGGTCACTGATCGATGGCAGCATTCAACCCTACAGCCTTTATCTTCCCAAAAACTATTCACCTGACAAAACCTATTCGCTGATTATGGTGGCTCATGGCTACTCCGGTGATGATTATGGCGGCGGAAACCATGTTGCTTCGCTGATGCCGGAGGATTTTATCGTTGTTTCTGTTTTTGGCAGGGGGGATGTGCATTATCAGTCGGTTGGCGAACAGGATGTTCTGGATGTGATGGACAGAATCATGGAACGTTACCCAATTGATGAAAACCGTGTATATATGATGGGAAGTTCCATGGGAGGTTTGGGTACATGGCGGATCGGTACACTCTATGCCGACAGGTTTGCAGCAATAGCACCCTATTGTGGTTGGACGGGAACGGTGTTTATGCGAAACCTTGGGAACACGAAAAACTATGTTGTCCATGGAGCCGCGGATCCTACTGTACCCGTGCAGTTTGACAGGGCCTGCGTCAACGAGCTGAAGAAACTGGGTTATGATGTGACCTATGTGGAAATACCCAATGGAAGCCACTCAGCCTGGACGGAATGGTCAAGAATTCATGAACCTGAAACGATTTTGGATGTATTCAGATCCGCGGTAAGAAACCCATCTCCCGATAAAATTGCCGCTGCCGTCAGCTCTGTTCGTTATGGCAAACATTACTGGGTTACAGTCAATGAGCTTGACACCAGCGAGCCTTATGAGAGACCGAAATATACCGGTACAACACAGTATGAGTACACATATCCGCTGCAACCAGCTCCGGGAAGCTTTGAAGCCCGGCGTTCCGACGACGGTTCCATTCAAATATCCACCATGAGGATTAATGCTCTTTCAATAGACATGAAGCTTGCAGCTGTGAACATCAAAAGCACTGAAAAAATAACAATAGATGGAACCGTAATCGTTGTACCAGCAAACGCAGAGATTGTCCACCTTGCAAAACAGACGGATGGACAATGGGCGTATGACACACGTTTTGGCACGGAAGAGCTTCCCCGGCACGATGGGGGAGGCGTAGCCGACCTTTTCACCCGGCCGCTCATCCTGGTATACGGCACACAGAAGGCTGACAAAAAACCAATTCTCGAAGCTGCCGCTCGTGAGCTTGCGGACTGGTCCATTCGCCCTACTGTTGCGATAGGGGTTAAAAGTGGGACCTTCAAAGTGAAGTCAGATACAGAGCTTACAGAGGAAGATATGGCCTCCCATCATATCCTGCTGTTTGGAACACCCGAAGAAAACTCGGTTTCAAAGTTATTTCAACAGCAGTTGGCCGATTATTATCAGGATGGAGATATCTTTGTCGCTGGCAAAAAGTATACCGACAACGGGCTATGTGTGACGATGCCCAACCCCAGGGCACCGGGGAAAATGATAGGGTATATGGACATCTCCCGCAATATACTAAATGCAGGTGATGCAAAGCAATATTTTTTGAATTTCCAGTTTCGGTTAAGAAACAGTTACATCAATGAATTGATGGGAACCCCCAGTTTTTGCCCGGATGTATTTGTGATGACGCGCCATCCGATGAGTGACGCGTGGTCGGGCTGGTTCGACCGATACTGGGAAAACCTGCAGGGTTGCGAAGCAAATTGAAAGATATTTCATTAGGTTATCACCCAAATAACCGATATATATTTCATTTCCCGAGCAGATCAGGCACCTGCATATTCATGAAAGAGAAAAGAGGTTCCAAATCGGAGCCTTTTTTTGATTCCAGACAAGTTTCGACAATATCGGGCAGGATGACGGATAATTCATCTGCTGTGAAACTTACCGGATAAAAAGATTCATTGCGAGAACCGTTCTTACACCTGAGAATATAGGTGTTCATCAAAAGCCATACTGGTCTTTCTCTTTATTATAAAGGGTTATACGGTATATTCAACAAAGCTATGTCGATCTGAATAGAATCATTCAGAATTATAGGATTTTTGATATGAAAGTTTTCCGTATAAAAGTTTCAAAACACTATTGACATGGTTTGTATAATTGTATACAATGTAAAAAATAAAACCACAGGCATGAATAAGGGATGACATATGGGGAAGATCGAGCGCAAGGATACCGAGGCTGTCCATTCGCTTCACGGAAAGGTTTTTGAACAATTGGAAAACGCTATATTAAGCGGTCAATACAAGCAGGGCGAGTGCCTGAACGAATTAAAGCTTTCCGAAGACATGGGCGTCAGCCGAACTCCCATCCGCGAAGCCTTCCGCCAGCTGGAGCTGGAGGGGCTTGTCATCTATACGCCAAACCGTGGGGTTGTGGTTCGTGGTTTTTCAAAAGAGGATATTCGAGATATTTACCAAATCCGTTCGATGATAGAGGGTATGACCGCAAGAAGAGCAACAGAAAACATAACATCCGAGCTTTTAAAGGAGTTGGAGGAAACCCTTGAGCTTGAGAAGTTTTACACTGAAAAGGGAGATGCTGAACAGATCTCAGCCCTGGATTCCCGCTTCCACGATGCGATCTATCAGGCCAGCGGCAGCCGACTGCTGATTAAAACACTTAAGGCGTTTCATCATTATGTGAAGCATGCCCGTAACCTGTCCCTGTCCAACCCCGAAAGGGCAAAGAAAACCTATGAAGAGCATAAAGCCATCTATGACGCAATTCTCGACAGAGACCGCGAGCTGGCAGAAATTAAAACCGAGCAACATATTCGCAATGCAACCGATTTTATTGAAAAGATCAGCCTAACCTAAAAGGAAAGGCACCAGCGAATTAAAAAAGGGGGAAATTCCTATGGAACATAAATTAACGACAGAGCAACTGGAGCAATACTACGAACGATCCGCAAAAAAGATCGATAGAGACAGCTACTATAGCCCTAAATTATATACCAAATACAATGTGAAGCGAGGCCTTCGCAACGAAGACGGCACCGGTGTTGTAGTGGGTTTGACCGAAATAGGTGATGTCCAGTCCTATGATTGGGTGGATGGCAAAAAGGTTCTAAAGGAAGGGAAGCTGATATACCGTGGCGTGGACGTGAACGATCTCGTTGACGCATGTATCCGGGAAGACCGTTTTGGCTTTGAGGAATGCGCATACCTTTTGTTGTTTGGTGAGCTTCCAAACAAAGTGCAGCTTGAAGAGTTCAATAGCGTGCTGGCGCATCACCGCACACTTCCCGATGGCTTTGTGCGTGATATGATTATGAAGGCACCCAGCAGCAACATCATGAACAAGCTGGCACGCTCCGTCCTTGTGGCCTATTCTTACGACCCTAATCCCGAGGATACCAGTGTACGCAATCTGTTCCGGCAAAGTGTTGATATTATCTCCAGCATTCCGCTGATGGCAGCCTATGCATATCAGGCAAAGTCCCATTACTATTTAGGGAACAGCCTGTTCATCCACAGGCCCAGGCCTGAATTAAGCACGGCCGAGAACATCCTGTGCCTCAGCCGCCCGGATTGTCAATTTACCCATCTGGAAGCCTCCACACTGGATATCTGTATGATCCTTCACGCAGAGCACGGTGGTGGTAACAATTCAACATTCACAAGCCATGTTGTCGCATCGACCGGTACCGATATTTATTCCGCAATTGCTTCAGCACTGGGCTCTCTGAAAGGACCCAAACACGGTGGTGCCAACCTGAAGGTCATGGAAATGATGGGTGAAATCAAACGGGAAGTGAAGCATTGGGACAATGATTCAGAGGTTCGTGATTATCTGGTGAAAATATTTAAAAAGGACGCCTATGACCATTCCGGCCTGATTTATGGTTTGGGGCATGCCGTTTATACATTATCCGACCCAAGATGTGTTCTTTTGAAGAGGAAAGCCAGCCAACTGGCAAAGGACAAGGGCAGGCTGGAGGAATATCATCTTTATGAAAGCATTGAAAGGCTGGGGCCTGATGTTCTCCATGAACTGAAGAATACAAACAAACCCATCTGTGCCAATGTAGACTTCTACTCCGGGTTTGTGTATGACATGCTGAATATACCTGTTGACCTGTACACACCATTGTTTGCCATTGCCAGGGCTGTAGGCCTCTGTGCACACATCATCGAGGAGAACGTCAACGGCGGGCGCATCATCCGTCCGGCATACAAAAACGTGCGTGACAGAACGGATTATATTCCCCTGGCTCAAAGATAGTGTGTCATTGGATTAAAACAGAAAGTGTTTAAAGGAGCAGGCTTTTATTGTATGATGAAATCGTAATAACGATTATGTGTTATGCAAGAAAAAGTCTTGCTTTTTGGAGGAAACATGAAAGACCTGACAAGAGGTAAGCCCGTCAAGGTTATCCTTTTGTTTGCGATTCCATTGTACATAGGTCAGCTTTTTTCTCTTTCTTATGGCCTGATTGATACACGAATCATTGGGAGCATATTGGGAGGGACATCACTTGCGGCAGTTGGTTCGACAACGGCGCTAAGTGATTTGCTGATTGAATTTGAAAACGGAATCATATGTGGATTCGGAATCATTGTTGCAAAGTATTATGGTGCCAATGATGAAGAAAAAATGAAAAAGGCAATTGGCGGGATGGCTGTGATGGGTGTTGGATTCACTGTTATAATCAGTGTGGTATGCCTTTTGTTTATGAATACCATTCTTCGATTGCTGAATGTTTCCGGAAGCTTGCATGATGAAGCATTTGTATATATTTCTATTATAATCGCGGGAATGATTGCATTATCGCTTTACAGTATTTGTACCGCGATATTGCGCTCAATCGGTGATTCATTCACGCCACTTGTTTTTTTGGTAATATCCAATGTTATGAATATTATTTTAGATATTCTGTTTGTGAAATATATGCACATGGGTGTGGCCGGAGCCGCAATAGCTACGATACTGACGCAGGCGCTGTCAGCACTGCTGTGTTTATTCTATATAATAAAAAAGTACCCGGAATTTTCTTTACGATTCAGTGATTTGAAGCCTGATGGTGATATGCTTCGTGAATTGCTGTCTTCAGGGATATCCATGGGCTTTATGCTTTCATTTGTACTGCTGGGATCACTTGCTTTGCAAACTACTATCAATCAGCTTGGAGCGAACATCATTGTTGCTCACACCGGTGCGCGCAAAGCTACAATCATGTTTCTGATTCCGTTTTTTGTGCTTGGATCGGCATTGGCGACATACTGCAGCCAAAATCGTGGAGCCAAGGAGTATGGGCGCATTAAAAAGGGTGTTTCGGATACGCTGAAAATTTCTGCCATCTGGTGCGCTGTGGTGATAATACTCGTGTATTCATCGGCACCAGTCATTATCCGGCTTATAACAGCAACTAACGAACCGGAAGTTATTAACAATGCGTCGCTTTATCTAAAGATTAATTCTGCTCTTTTCTTTCTGCCGGCAATGATCTGTATTTTGAGAAACAGTATGCAGGGCCTTGGCGATACAAAGACACCTTTGATTTCCAGTTTGATTGAACTTGTCGGTAAGGTTTTGATTGCATTTATTCTGGTACCGGTTATCAGGTATTTGGGCGTTATCGTTGCAGAACCGATTGTATGGGCAGTTATGATTATTCCATTGCTAATTCGGTGGAAAAAGACCGATTTTCATCAGTTACAGTCGTCAGGATAACTAAAAATACTTTGAACAATCAAGGTTACTGCGCTCAGGATGACATCGCTGCGCTCAGGATGACATCGTTGCGCTCAGATAAAACACATACCTCTGAAGCTACTTATGAACTTATTAGTGGGGGGTGTGAACAGTAACCAATCAAGCGTTTTCCATGTTGAGCTACAGATATCCTCTTGTTGATTTACCCCTGATTTATGATAAAATAGGTATGTTATTCATTTGACATGGGGCTGTTATTTCCCCTTGCAACAGATGCGACAATAGAAAATACTCTGAAGAACCAGAGATTTCCGGGGTGGACAGGTTGTTTTTAAAATCAATTGAAATGCAGGGGTTTAAGTCCTTTGCCGATAAAATAAATCTTCATTTTAACAAAGGCCTCACCGCTGTGGTGGGCCCAAACGGAAGCGGGAAAAGCAATATTTCCGATGCGGTCCGTTGGGTTTTGGGTGAGCAGAGCGCAAAATCACTGCGTGGCAGCAAAATGGAGGATGTTATTTTTGCGGGCACACAGCATCGTAAGCCCGTCGGCTTTGCACAGGTTACCCTGACAATAGACAATTCAGATAAATCCCTTCCATTGGAGTTCACCGAGGTTACTGTTACCCGGCGGGTATACCGTTCGGGAGAAAGCGAATATTATATCAACAAGACATCCTGCCGTCTGAAGGATATTCACGAGCTTTTCATGAATACCGGCGTCGGTAAGGAAGGCTATTCCATCATCGGGCAGGGCAGAATCGATGAAATTCTCAGCAACCGCTCCGAGGATCGGCGCGCTATTTTTGAAGAAGCCGCCGGGATCATGAAGTACAAGGTGCGAAAAATCGAAGCCGAGCGCAAGCTGGAAAGCACCCGTCAGAACCTGCTTCGCATCGAAGATATTATACAGGAGCTGGGCTCCCAGCTGGAACCCCTGCGCGAGCAGGCTGAAAAGGCCAGGCAGTACCTTGAGCTCAGCACCGAGCTGAAAGATCTCGATGTTAGCCTTTATCTGGACAGCATTGCCAAAAGCCAGGAAAAGATCGATGAGATCGACTCCCAGTTTCAGGGCGTTCAGCAGAATATTCAGGAAGAAAACGACCGGCTGGAGAAAAAGAAACTGGAAAACCGTGATAAGACCGAAAAGCTGGACAGGCTGAAAAAACAACTGGAGCTGCTTCGGGAAGAGCTTTTCAATCTGGACAGGGACACCGGACGGCTGGAGAACCAAATCTCTATTAACGAAGAAAAGATCAATCATATAGAATCCAGCAATACCGCCGCAAACCAGGACATTGAGGGAAACAAAAGCCGCATGGCGGCCATGGACGCGGACATCGAAAAGCGCAATAAACGTCTTGCAAACCTGAACCGGGATCAGGAGAATTACACCCGGTTGCTCTCCGAAGCCGAAGAAAAGCTGGCAGAGGTTATTGCGGTACTGGACGCAGGTGAACGTCGCATCGAGCTGATGAAGCAGGAAGTGATGGACAAGCTGGATGATCTGTCCGAATGCCGCACCCGCCTGAACAGCCTGAAGAATGAGCAGGAAGCGTTTCAAACAAGGCAGCAGAAGGTAGAAGGTGAAATCCGCAAAACCATGCTCGACAGAGATAAGGAGAGCATGCAGCTTGAACAGGCGAGAAACGAACTGCGCAGACAAAAGGAGAACTTAACCAATAAAAAGGAAGATTCAGCCAAGCGTGAAGCTGAACTTCAAACCGGGAAAAAGCAGCTCGAGACCCTGCGCGGCGATCAGAATAAATGCCTTGCCGAGTTACAGGCAGTTAAATCCCGACGCAAGGTACTCAAAGACATGGATAACAGCCTGGAGGGTTACAGCCACAGCGTCAGGGCCATTCTTAAGGCCTGCCGTGAAAACAGGCAGCTTGGGGATGGTATTCATGGGGCGCTGGCACAGTTAATCCACGTCAGGGAACGTTTTGAAACAGCCATAGAGGTTGCTCTTGGGGCAGCCCTGCAAAACATCGTCGTAAAGGATGAATATACGGCAAAAAATGCCATTCGATATTTAAAGGATAACAACCTGGGACGTGCTACATTCCTGCCCATTTCCTCCGTAAAGCCCAGAGATCTGGATCAGGGAACGCAAAAAAGGCTTGAAGTCGAGCCGGGATATCTGGGTTCTGCGTCTGAAAAGATCGAATGTGAACCCGCCTTTAAAGATATCATTTCCAACCTTTTGGGAAGAACCGTCATCGCACAGACCATCGATGAAGGCATCGCCATTTCGCGGAAATATGGCTACAGCTTCAGAGTGGTAACCCTTGACGGAGAAGTGCTGAATCCGGGTGGTTCAATGACAGGCGGAAGCCAGCCCTCCAAATCCTCCAGCCTGCTTAGCAGGAACCGTATTCTGCGTGAATTGGATGATAAAATTGAAG
>JAAYJG010000323.1 GCA_012523055.1 Ruminiclostridium sp.
TAAAGTCATTTAATATAGCGCATTGGATTAAGATATTTCCCTGAACCCAGCCTCTTTAATTTTTATTGGAGCGAAGTGTCAAGAAGTATTTAATCCAAAAAAATTGAGGAGGTATATGAAAATGGCTGACAAAGTATTGGTCTGCAAGGATTGCGGAGCCGAATTTACTTTTACCGAAGGGGAACAGGCATTCTACAAAGAAAAGGGTTTTGAAAATGAGCCTCAAAGATGTCCTGATTGCCGCAAAGCCAAGAAACAACAAAGAAGCAACAGGCAACCCCGTCCGAACAACACCGGCAACAGATGGTAAACCCGAGGGAGAGCTTTAAGCTCTCCTTTTTATTTTGGTACTTTTTTAACCACTACTGAACATGAAACGCTTTCACAAAGAAAAAATATACATTTTGCTTTGGAAAGGTACTTTCACCTAACAAGAAAACACGGAACCACCCATCATAGAAGCAGCAATCCCAGGAACCTACAAAATTGAAATTCATACAAATCAAAAGCCCCAGGGAAATACCCGGGGTTTTTTTGTTGAACTCTACCCCGGAATACGATACAATAATAAAATGGAACATTCGTTCCTGTTGGTCACCCTGACTGGATATTCGGCGACCAATTCAACTTTGGAGGTTTCATGGACGCTATTACCATCAATGTATCGGTTCGGGAGTTGGTTGCATTCTCCATCCCCGCAGAGGAATCACGTGGTTTTTCAATGCATACCGCGCGTGAAGGTGTTGAAGGGCATCAGGTTATGCACGCGCAGCTGAAGGAGCAGCTTGAAACCTCAGGCACCTATCAGAAGGAAGTCCCTGTTTCCATGTCCTTCACCCATGACAATTATTCGCTGCAGCTAACCGGCAGACTGGATGGTCTGATTGAAATGAACGGCAGTATCAGCTTGTGCGAGATAAAAACGACTGAAAAATCACTGAATCAAATTGATAAGGCTGAAAACCCCGCATATTGGGCCCAGGGGCGTTGTTATGCCTATATGGTGGCCAAAGATCGCAAGCTTGACAAAATCAATCTGCTGCTGATCTATTACCATCGCACTCAAAAGGAATCCCGTGCCTTCGAAGAAACCCTGACCATCACCGAGCTGGAGAAATTTTTCCATGGCCTGGTTTTCCCCTATATCAATGGCTTGAAAAAGCAGCATGAATGGCAAAATACTCGCAACCAATCCATACAGTCTTTGCAGTTTCCCTTTACTGAATTCAGGAAAGGGCAGCGACATATGAGTGCTGCGGTTTATCGTGCCATTCGGGATGGAAACAAGCAGTTTATCCAAGCCCCTACCGGCATCGGAAAAACAATGGGGGCGCTGTTTCCTGCGCTGAAAGCCATGGGTGAAGGCCTTATCGACAAGGTTTTTTACCTGACAGCAAGAAACACCACCCAGGCCATTGCCATACAGGCCTATGAGATGATGGTTGAAAAGGAGCTTCGGCTGAAAACACTGCATATAACCGCAAAGGAAAAGGTCTGTTTTTGCCCCGAAACCCCCTGCACTGAGGATGACTGTATTTATTTATCCGATTATTCCAACCGTTCCCGTAAGGTATTGTCACAGCTTTTTAAGGAAACAGACTTTTTCAGCAGGGAATTTGTCGCCGATGCCGCTAAAAAGCATACCCTGTGCCCCTTCGAGCTGTCGTTGGATCTCAGCCTGCAATCCGATCTGATCCTGTGCGATTACAATTATGCTTTCGATCCCCGGGTGTTCCTGAAACGTTTTTTTCAGGATAAAACCGATGAAAAACTGTGCCTGATGGTCGATGAAGCCCACAACCTGCCCGACAGGGCCAGGGAAATGTTTTCAGCGCAGCTGCGGCGCTCTCAAATCAGCCAGGTGTACCGGCAAATAAAAGATACGCTGCCCCAGCTGGCCGGTGTATTGAAACAGGTGAGGCAGGCTTTCCTGGAATATATCAGGCAGCTTCCCAGGCAGGATGAAGCCGAGCTGCCCTGGTTCTGGGGCGCCGCTGAGCCTCCGGAGGATCTGATCCGCCCCATCGAGAACTTCATGTATCATTGTGAAGACATTCTCAATGACGAAACCCCTTACCCGTTCCGGGAGGATTTGATCACCCTCTATTTTGAACTGGCGCATTTCGCAAAAATATATGATCTTTATGGTGAAAACTACATCACTTTTTTATCCCGTGAAAAAGGGGATTTCCTTGTCAGGCTGTTTTGCATTGACCCTGCCCCCATGTTAAAAAAACGTATGGACAGTGCAAAAAGCACCGTTCTGTTTTCAGCTACCCTCTCTCCCCCACAGTATTTCAAGGAAATTTTAGGCGGTGTTGAAAAAAACGGGTACCTGATCCTGCCCTCCCCATTTCCAAGGGAAAATCTGTTCCTGTATGTGGACGATACCATCTCCACCCGTTACAGGAACCGTGAAGACGGGGTTCCCGGCCTCGTAAGCATTATTCATGATAGTGTGGGTACCAGGGTCGGCAACTATATCGTTTTCTTTCCTTCCTTTTCTTATATGCAAAGGGTCTGCAGGGAATATCGTAAGCAATATCCTGAGGAAAAACTGCTTGTTCAGGAAACGAATATGAACGAGCAGCAGCGGGAAGATTTCCTGAACAGCTTTACAACCGATGCAGAAACCACGTTGGTTGCCTTTGCCGTAATGGGTGGTATTTTTGGCGAGGGGATCGACCTGAAGGGGGATCTTTTGTCGGGGGCAATTATTGTCGGGGTAGGCCTGCCACAGGTCTGCGCTGAAAGAGATATGATCCGCCAATACTATCAAAAGAAAACCGGAAACGGGTTCGATTTCGCCTATACTTTTCCCGGCCTGAACAAGGTGCAGCAGGCAGCCGGAAGGGTCATCCGTTCGGAAAGCGACAGAGGGTTTGTCATTTTGGTCGATGATCGCTTCACCACCCTGTCCTATCAGCGAATTATGCCGCCCGAGTGGTTTCCGCTGCAAACACCAAAAAACCTTAAGAATCTGTCCTCAGGTCTGAAGGATTTCTGGAGTAAAGGCTGTGGCTCATAAGAAGGCAGCTGAATCATCCTTATTGAAAAAGGAAAATCCCCGTTAAGATCCGCTTTTGTTACCTGAAACAGGCAAATTCAGGTCTGCTGCTAATTTACGTGCAACAGTTTTATGGCGACATGCAATACTTTGTTAATTGTCATATTGACATCACTGCCTTTTCATCAATCCTGCGAACGACGCTGTGGGTATACGTGTCAAAATACTTAAGCCAGAATCCCCATCCTGTCGGGTTTATGCTCTCAAAATCCACGCCGAGTCTTGTATATCGCTTCTTTTTCATTTTCTGTATCAGCATGCTCAACAGCGTTTGATTTAAACCTTTACCTCGGTATTCCGGCAGGCAATACGCTCCTTTGACATGCAAATATCCTGGAGTTTCCTGTATAAAAGTTTCCCCGTCAAGCTCCGCCCTGATAAACGCCACTATTCTCCCTTCATACCTTGCGACTAAATATACAGACCGGAAGTACTCATAGTTTTTCAAAAACTCGACTTCGTTGTTTAGGGTCCTATACATAAAGAAAGGGCTGTCCATATAGCTATTATTAAGCATTTTCTCCAATGGCAAGACCTCCAGGACATCTTCAGAAGCAAGCTCAGAAAAGGAATATCCTTCACAGAACGGTATAACAATCTCATCCATACCCCGTATGGCATCAGCACAGCGCAGGCCGAAACCGTATCGGAAGAACTGCTCCTGTGATTCTCTGTCGTGAGCGTATAGACATATGGCATGGCTGGATGCTCCCGCTCTTACCCATTTTTTTGCCGCCGCTTGATACAAACGGGCATATACCCTTGCTCTGTTATCGCCGATTGCACCGTTTGCACCCATCGGTGAAAATATTCCGGTTGCGGTGGTTGAGCCGAAAGCATTCTGAAATGGTGGTACACTGCACAGAAACCCGACCATTGCATTGCCTTCAAAAGCCGCAACGCCAAAACCGTTTTCCGCATATGGTTTCAAGTCAGGCACCCTGTCTACAGGAGGCAGGATGGGGACAAAGCCCCTTTCCTCCTCATAGTTAAGCTTAGCAAGATGTGCCGCGGTTTCAATGTGTTCAGTGGTAAAATCAACTATTTGCATCTATTTTTCCTCCCTGGTCCCAGCTATGATTTTCTTTAGTCTTTCCCATAAAGCATTTCATGGATTTTTTGAAGTGCTTTCAAACCCCAGTTATTCTCATCGTGTGTTCCCGAAAACATATATTCTTGTGCCATTCGGTAACCGAACTTGATAAGAATCGTTTCTAGAATAAACATTTCGCCAGCTGCAGGGACATCCATATACTCTGATAGCCCTTTTAAGTATGCTGGAACAAGACGATTGTAATTTTCCTCAAATCGCTCAACATCCATACCATCCACTATCAGGCTCGCAATATCTTCACTCAGAGAGCCCCAGCCGGTTGTATCCCAATCGATTAACCTTGTTACTCCGTCAGTAAAGAATATGTTTTCATTCCAAAAATCACGATGGCATAACACGATGGGTAGGTTGTTTAGCCTGTTGAATAATTCATCTTTGCGTTCGTCAATGTCCACGATCATCCGCTTTAGTTTCTCGGGCAGGTTACAGCCCTTTGAACGGAGGAAGCTGTATTCAAATGATTTCCCGTCCACTAATTGAATGCTTCCGTTTTTGAGCATTTCCTTCATGAAGCCCCACATTTGGCACTGATCAGAAATGAGAAAATCATATGTGAACGACTGCATATGCCATTGGCTGAACTCCCTGCCTAAAAATCCTGTATCTCCAAGGCATGAGATATTTCGCAAATCATCGTGTTGTTTGTTAATTCTGCCTTGAAAACGTCCTAACTCCAATGCTGCTTGTTCAAGCATTTCGATAGTAAGGTTGCTGCCCGATACCCCATCTATATACTCAATCCACAGTTCTATATTTCCATCCCGAAGCTGTGAATGATAGCATTCCGGCCATCGGAGCGCGGGAGTAAACGCCGCTGCTAGGTTACTTTGATACAGATCGTATTCTCTGCGCCATGAGTTTGGGTCGCCGGGACGTTCCCACTTTTTCTGTCTCTTCCAAACAACTTTATATGGCAGTTTTTCATTGTTCGCGGTTTCGGCTATTCCCGAAATAAGCTGCACATCACCTAATGTTCCACCATGCAGCTGCTCAGATTGATGAGTTGCATTGATTATGGTCTTACCGAACATTTTGCTTAAAACAACCGTCAGTGTTTCATGTTTTACTATATTATTCATTTTCTAAATCCTCCGTTTTTCTTTGTTTGTTCATTTTGAAATAGTTGCCATATTCACAGAGAGGAGCATAATGCTCATTGTGAACAGCGGTAACCCTTGCAGGTATCGCATTATCCTGCAGAAAACCGTTTGATGAATTCATTGTCGTGGTAAATCCGTAGTTTGAGAAATTCATTTTTCCTCCTTTTTATGGGCATAAAAATACCGCAGCAAGCAGCCTTCTAAACTGCAAACTACGGTTCGTCACAGGTAATGCAAGTGTTATAAAATAAACACGGGCATACCCATTCGTATGCCCATAGAATTCTACAGTATTCACGAAAGGTTACTCGAAACGGCACAACAATAAAAGGTGTTATACACCTCGAAAAATACTGCTATGCCCGATATTTTGTTTTAGACAAAAGCCACCTCATTATAACTGGTCAAAAAACAACAACTCCTTTCGTTCTCTGATATATAAATGAATTATCGCAGAATTAAGATTAAGTTTATCATACTATTTCCTTCCATAAAAATCAATACTTACGCCTAAAAGAAATCATGCATTTCTATACAATCAGGCCCGTGGTTTCCGGGGCGCCCAGCATGATATTCATGTTCTGAATCGCGGCTCCCGACGCGCCCTTACCCAGGTTGTCAAACCTGGCCATGACCACAATCTGCTCATCGTTTCCGTAAACGAATACTTCAAACCGATTTGTGCCGTTGCAAGCTTCCGCGTTCATATAACCCTTTTCAAGGCAGGAATCGTCCGACGCCATGATTTTTACAAACGGCTCGTCCTGATAGTATTCCGAGAAGATATCTTTCACGTCCACAATCGTAACCTTTTTGTTCAGAAGCCTTGGCAGCAGCGGGATGGACGTAACCATGCCCTTGTAATAATTTGCGATGACGGGCATAAAAGCGGGCGGGTATGAAAGACCTACGGCCTTCTGCATTTCGGGCAGATGCTTATGATGCAGCTGCAGCGCATAATGTTTCGGGCTGCTGATGTTCTGCAGTTCGCTGTTTTCAAACGTCTGTATCAGCTTTTTTCCGCCGCCGCTGTAGCCGGTCAGCGAATAGCAAGTTACCGGATAATCCTTTGGAACAATCCCTGTTTGAACCAGCGGGTTCAGACTTAAAACGAACCCCGTAGCATGGCAGCCCGGATTTGCCACCCTGGAGGCGGCCTTAATTTTGGCTCTTTGCGCCGGGTTCAGCTCGGGCATGCCGTAGGTCCATTGATCGTCGGTTCTGTAGGCAGTGCTCGCGTCAATAATCCTCGTGGTGGGGTTTGAAACAAGGGAAACCGCTTCCCATGAGGCTGCATCGGGCAGGCACAGGAAAACAATATCCGCCGAATTCAGGAAGTAGGAACGCCTTTCCGGGTTTTTCCGCTCTTCCTGCTCTATTTTCAAAATCTCCAGATCCTCGCGTTTTTCCAGATAATCATTGATCTGCAGCCCGGTTGTTCCTTCCTGGCCGTCTACAAATACCTTTACCATCGTATATCATCTCCATTTATCTTCATATTGCATAATTATACGACCTTCCGTATAATTATGCAATACCCTTTGTAAAAGTTTTTGTGTTAACAGGAACGGGGGGTATTGGCACGATTGTTTAAACAAGAATGTTCCGGCACCGCCCCTGCTAACGATTTGACACCCGATCGGCTTAACCTTCCATCACCAGCGGTACCTGGCCTCTGATGGCTGCTGTCAGCCGTCTTTCAACCTCATTCCAGTTAATCAGCTGCCACCATGCATTCACATAATCTTCCCTCTTGTTTTGATAATCCAAATAGTAGGCATGTTCCCATACATCACACACCAGAATCGGAATACCACTCCACTGGGTCAGGTTCTGATGCTTCTCACACTGCAGTATTTCAAGACGCCCCCAGGTGGGTTGCCAGGTTAGTATCCCCCATCCGGACCCTTCTACCTTTTTCGTTGCTTCTATAAACTGGTTCTTCATCGCATCCATGCTGCCGAAGTATTGGTTCACATGGCTGACAGTTCTTGTCCCTGGCTGTCCGCCAGCACCCATAGGGGCCATTACCGTCCAGTAAATGCTATGCAGAATATGTCCGGACCCGTTAAATGCCAATTCATTCTCCCAGTATTTAATGTACTCAATATTATTCGTCTTTCGTGCTTCCACCAGATACATTTCGGCCTTATTCAGCCCGTCCACATAGCTTTTGTGATGCCTGTCATGATGTATTCTAAGAGTTTCTTCCCCGATAACAGGCTCCAGGGCGTTGTAGGGATATGGCAGCGGCGGAAGCCGGTGCATTCCCGGTATAATATACGGCATCTGATCCTCCCCTTTCATACGAAAGCCGCCCGGAAAAGTTCCCATACCAACAGGGATGGTTTCCCGAACGGCTTCCTGCCTGACCGCATATTATACTTTATGTAAATAATTCTGAAAGGGTTCCTGTACGAAGGAAGCTATGCTATATCTTCACTTTCAGCACAAGATCTTTTTACCGATCATCCAGGTGCTTTAATTAACTGGTGCGACACAATGTAATATTCCCCCCCAAAATTGCGTAATGTGAGCAAGGCAGAGCTTCCATCCTCTTTATCTGAGTACAGACGAACTATGTTTCCTGCAATCTCTCCACGGGTACAATGAAACCAGACAAGCCCAAAATCGCTGGTGAAGTTGTAATAGGCATCATATTCCTCGAGATAAAGTACCTCATCAAAGCCAACTCCGCTTAAAGCCCCCAGTGAAATGCCGGCATACTCCCAAAGAACCTGTTCCACTGCTTTTGACTGGTATTTATGGGTGGGTACCGGCATGTTTCCAAGGGTTACGTCTTGGCCAAACCTCCAACCATCAAGCTTCTTCAGGGCACTAAACTCTTTTTTGTCAGTCACTAAGTCGGAGCCAGGCAAATACCTCAAAAAATCGGCAAAGTTCAAGTCTTTCGGTTTATCATACCAGGAGGTAAAGAAGCAACAGACCGGGTTCACATCCAGAACGCCCTCCTCGTTGGGAACCAGTAAATCCAGGGCTGCGTTGGCTTTTTCGATCTGCTCCTGCGTCAGAGAAACAACCTCTTCGGCAGGTTTGTATTTTTTGTATAACTCCATGGCAGCGGCAGTATAAGGGTTTCCGTAGCGTTCCAGCATTTCCGGCGTGCCATAATCAAATTCAATCACGTCAGTATTTGTCACACAGATGCGCTGCCAGATGGCTTCACTTCCGCTTTCATCATAATAAACCAGCAGATACGGCTGCCCTGTGCTTCCCCATTCCGTAATCCACCCATCCTCAAACATCATGCCACCGGCAGGCGGAACATTCTCAATCTTATCAGGCAGCAAACGGTACTCGAGAAGATACAAGGCCACACCGCTGCTTACTCCTGCTGTTCCGGTATTCATAGATTTCAGGCCGGTTATCCGCGCGTCGATGATGGTATAGTTCCCCCAACCTTCTGTCGGATTTCTGCCTGCTTCCATATAGTCAGCCATTACCAGAGAAACATATTCCTTCGCGTACTCAATCACTGCAGAAGGGGTTATTCCGTCAACATCGACGGATATCTCTATTTCAGTGTTGCTCTTCCATGCGGCGTGCCAGCATTGCGGCAGCTTGGGTCGTTCAATATAGTACTCCTTCCCGTCTGCCTGTGCGATATCAATCCCTGAGGATTCGCTTGAGCCGTCCGAATAAACAAGTGTGACTGAAAACGAGTTCGTACCTGGTGCTTGCTCATCGGTTTTCACTTCTTCACCCAGCTTGAAGCTGTGCAGCCACTCCAGCATTTCCGGCAGGTATTCTTCCGCCACGTCGATGGTTCCTTCGCCCTGGCCCTGCAAAGTCAGGCTTTTCACATCATCACGATCCGAAAAAACAAGTGTGTCTGCTTTTTGATGGACTGCCCCGGTAAAGGTACAACCAACTGCTGCCATCGCGAGGATCACTACGGCGATAAGGGTGTATATCGCCATTTTGGGGTTTTTTGCTATCAGTGCAATCCGCTCCTGAATGCCAGCTTTGCTGCCATTCATTGTTGTCGCCGCAATAAGCAGTGCGGCTCTCTTTTCACAGGTCAACCCGATCAGGGTCCGGCCATACCCGGCGCGTTCATGCTCACCAAGCCGTTTGAGCGTTGCCTCGTCGCAAGCCAGTTCCGCGTCACGTCTGGACAGGAAAACCGCCCACCAGACAAGCGGATTATACCAATGCAGCGCAAGGCATACACCGCGCAAAACTGACCAGATATGATCACCGTGACGGTAGTGTGTCGTTTCATGCTCTACTGCATGCCGCAGCACTGTTTGGTTTTTCACTGTTTCAGGCGTGACATATATCGCCGGGCGGAAAAAACCGAACAGACATGGGGTCTCGATTGCGTCTGTCATATATACAGGCAGTTCGCTTCCGGCGATGTCAATGCTGCTGCATGCTTTCTTTATTCTCCTGGAGAAACGTAAATTGGTGATCATAAAGAATATGACAACAGCAGACGCAGCAGCAAACCAAATGATATTCAAAATTAGCCCATTGACACGAGTATCCTTGTATAAATAATTCTGTTGATGTTCTTTGCCGCTTTGTTCAGAATATTCCTGGACCTCGTTTAGTACTGCGTTTTCAGGGTTTTCACTCCCATTAAGGATCATGTTGCTGTTGTTGGCAGCGATGTGCGGTTCTTCAGCTTTATTCAGGTATTGTTCGGCACTTGTATATATCGCAGTCTTCTCGACCATGCTCATAGCGCTAAAACTGGTGCTGCCAAAGCTGACCGGAACCAACAGCCGCACGAGAACCAGCGCCCATAGTGCATATTGCAGCCGAAGGCTGATCTTCCCCCTGAGGATATATCGCATCGCAACGACTATTGTAATAAGGATGCTTGAGGTAATGAACCATTCAACCATTATTATTCGCCTCCATATCCCGCAGCAGCGCGTATAGCTCGTCAATCTCCTCTTGCGGAAGGGATTGTTTCCTGGTGAGCGAACTGACCATCAGGCTCAGGCTGCCGTTAAAAACCCTGCCGAGGAAGTCTTTCGTCTCCTGCACAACTGCGTCCTCCCGGTGCAAAAGAGGCCGGAAGGTCTTCATGTCACCGTTGGTATCTCCCGAAACTGCACCTTTAGATTCCATGCGACGCAAAAGTGTGAGGGTTGTACTGCGACTCCATCCCATTCGCTGATTCAGGATTTCCACAGCCTCACGCCCGGTGATGGGCGCTTTCTCCCAAAGGCATTCCATGACACTCCATTCTGCCGGTGTTAAACTGATTTTCTTCGGGCTCATACACATCAACCTCCAATATGGTTACATCTGTAACCATATGATATCAAGATTGTTTACGGTTGTCAACAGGTAAAAACGAAAAACTAAAAAAATTATAAAATTGTTACTTTTTACAAGTAAACAGGCACAGCCTGCTGAACGAAGTGAAGGATCTCGCATTACTCCTGACAAGATCCTTCGCTGCGCTCAGGATGACATCGATGCGCTCAGATAAAACACATACCTCTGAAGCTACTTATGAACTTATTAGTGGGGGTGTGAACTGTAGTAAAAAGCTGTATCCAGACTTAATCCCGAATACAGCTTTTTATTTCTCCTTAGCCTGGCAAGCAGTAAACCCCAAACATCGGAACGCACCGCAAGCCTCGTCCCATTACACTCGAACAAAACTTGCCCGGAGGTGCTTGTGCCTGCCAATACCTTTTTTGTGTCTATTGTTAAGATGTTTTTTCCTCCGCATCCTCTGCTGACAGCTCCAGCGTGTACTGGCTCATATACAGCTTCGCATAATGTCCCTTGCGGGCGAGCAGTTGGGTATGTGTTCCCTCTTCCAGTATTTTGCCGTCCCGTATCACCAGAATCCTGTCTGCCGACCGAATGGTGGAAAGGCGGTGTGCGATGATAAAGCTGGTTCTGTTCTCCAGGATATTCGCAATCGCGTCCTGAATCAGGTGTTCTGTTTCGGTGTCGATTGAAGAAGTGGCTTCATCCAGAACAAAGATGGCAGGGTCCGCAATGATAGCCCGCGCAAAGGAAACCAGCTGCTTTTCACCAGTGGACAGCAGAGAACCCCCTTCACCTACCGGAGTGTCATAACCTTTTTCCATTTTCTCAACGATATGGTGCAGGTTCGCCAGCCTGCTGGCCCGAAGTATTTCCTCTTCGGTCGCGTCCAGCTTACCGTAAAGAAGATTCTCCTTAATCGTTCCACTGAAAAGGTGCGGTGTCTGCAGCACATACCCCAAATTCGAGTGCAGCCATAACATCGGCATTTGCGTATAATCATGTCTGTCTATCAAAATCTGCCCCCCCGTAGGCTCGTAGAAACGGCAAGCAAGGTTCACAATGGTGCTTTTCCCCGAGCCCGTGTCCCCGACCAGGGCAATTTTTTCCCCCGCCTTCACCGAAAGGTTGAAGTTTTGCAGGACCTTTTCTCCGGTTTTATAAGCGAAGGTTACATCCGTAAATTCGATATTTCCTACAACCTTGGGCCAGTTCTCCACATCGTTCAGGCCATACCGGCTTAAAACCTCGGCACTGTCCTGAATTTCAGGCTTTGTTTCCAGCAGGGACAGAATTCTTTCAGCAGAAGCCTGGGCAGACTGCAGGTCGGTAAAAATTCTGGCCATATCCCGGATGGGAAAGAAAAACTGGATGGCATAGCTGATAAACGCAACCAGCGTACCATAGCTGATAGTGCTGTTCATCACCCGTTCCCCGCCCTGCCACAGGGCAATGCTCGCCCCGATGGAGCCCAGCAGCAGAACAATGGGCATGTATATGGCGGAAAAGGTAGCTGCCTTGATGGATTTGCGGTTCATTTCGGTGGTGAGCCCCTGAAAATCCTCCAGGTTTCCAGCTTCACGCACCAGGGTTTTGGTGGTTTTTACTCCCTGGATGCCTTCGTTGAACGCTGCGGTGATCAGCGAATTGTTCTTGCGGATATCCCTGTGGCTGAACAGAATCCGCTTCTGGAAAAACATACTGACCACAAAAAGAATGGGAACCACAATAAAAGTCAGCAGTGCCAGCTTCCATTCAAGCACCAGCATGACCACCGAAGAAAGGATCATCATGCAAAAGCCCCATGAAAAATCCACCAGGCCCCAGGAAAGCGTATTTCCCAGCCTCCAGACATCGGAGGTAAGCCGGGACATCATCCACCCTACCGGCGTGGTATCGTAGTAGGAAAACGAAAGCGCCTGCAGGTGCTCGAAGCCGTCCTCGCGGATATCATAGCAAATACCCGTTTCGACGATGCCTGCAGAAGTAATCATCCGCTTGACCACAATCATCTGCACGACAACAACCAGGGAATATATGATATAGAACAATACAGTGCCCTGAGTGTCATGCTTCATGATGAAATTGTCAATGGCATATTTCTGCAATATTGGAATGAGCGCATCCCCGCCTGCAAGAGTAGCCATGAACAGGCTTAATACGACTAATCGCCCCCTGTAGGGCTTTGCATAATGGATCAGCTTTTTCCAAAGGTCCAGGTTAATGCCTTTGGAAAATACTTCTTCCTGAAAGTTATTATCCATAAAAAGAATCACTCCTTTAATTTATCGGGTTATTGGTTTTCAGAGGTTTGGAGTTTTTTCCACCTGTACAATCTAAACCTGTCCGTTGATCCCGTCTTTATGCGGGTTCCACCCCTTTAACCTCTTCCATGGAGCTTTGGATCGCCCAAATTCTGGCATACAACCCGCCATCCCGGATAAGCTCTGAATGGGTTCCCTGCTGAATAATCCTGCCCTTGTCAATGACGATGATAAAATCGGTCTGGGCCAGCGTATTGATTCTATGGGAGATAATAAAGGTAGTCACACCCTTGCTTCGCTCCTTTAACGCATCCCGGATCAAAATGTCTGTTTCCATGTCGACAGCGCTTAACGAATCGTCAAAAACGAGGATCGGATGGTTCTTCAGAACCGTTCGCGCGATGGCCACACGTTGTATCTGTCCACCGGAAAGGGTTACGCCGCGCTCTCCAACCATGGTGTCGTACCCTTTTTCAAAGCCCATGATAGAATCGTGGATAGCCGCGATCTTTGCAGCTTTTTCTATTTCATCCCGGTTTGCCTGGGGCTTTGACAGACGAATGTTTTCCATGACTGATTTCGAGAACAGGAAGGGCTCCTGCAGCACAATCCCCACATGGCTTCTCAGCCATTTTCTGTCGATATCCCTTAGTTCCACCCCATCCAACCGGATGGAGCCTTCCTGATAATCAAACAGGCGCACCATCAGATGCATCAGGGAGGATTTCCCACAGCCTGTTGGCCCCAGAACACCAATGGTCTGCCCCTTCTTTACCTCAAAGGAAATCTCCTTTAACGGGCTTGTGCCGTCAGGATACTGAAAGGATACCTTATCAAACACCAGGTTTCCGTTAATTTTCGGTGTCAGCCCCTGTGTCTGTTTCGGTTCAGCAGGCTTATCCAGTATTTCGATGATCCTGTCCAGCGCCACGAATGCCTGGCCCATGTCAGATATGACCCTTCCAAGCTGGCGAATGGGCCAGATCAGGTTACGAATATATGCCGTGAACAGAATGACGGTACCCAGGGTAACCTGGCCCTTTGCCGCCATGGAAACCGAGATGAACAGAACCAGGGCAGCCTGGGCCATGCACAGCAAATCGGACATGGACCAGTACCAGGACATCAGGTTGATCAGCTTTCTCACCTGATTCCTGTGATTTTTATTCTTATCACGAAATTTCTCAATCTCATGGCTTTGCCTTCCAAAAGCCTTGACAACACGCACACCCGTCAGGTTTTCCTGAATGGTGGTATGCATCCCAGAGTCGGTCTGCTCCACCTTTTGGAAGGTTTTTTTCACCTTCCTGAAAAAGATGAAGGCCGCAAGAAATATCACGGGAATGACACACAGCGAATAAAGGGTCAGCTTCACGTTCACGGAGAGCATGGTCACCAGCGTAATGATCACGGTAAACAGAATTTCTCCCACCTGCGGAACCTGATTGGCCAGGAAATTGCGGGTGGTTTCCACATCCGATGTGCTGCGCTGTGTCAGATCTCCGGTTTGTGCTTTTACATGCTCATAATATTCCATATGCTGAAGATGATCATACAGGGTATCCCGGGTATTTTTCGCAGCATTCTCACAGCTGATTGCAACCCAGCGTCCCTTCAGGTATTGAAACAACCCGGATATCAGCGTTAATGCGACATAAACCAGTCCAATCACCCATATTTTAGGAGCAAGCGCTTCTGTACCGCCATAACTCGTAACAAGTTTCATCAACCAACCAGGAAGGTTCACCGGTTCATCGCCGATGACCGAATCGATGGTAAAGCTGATGAGCATTGGGCTGAACACAGAAACAAGTACCGCGGCCCCGGAAAAGAGAATGGCAATTAAGTAGCGGAATATATTCTTTTTCATGAATTGCTTCAGGGTTTTCAGTCTTTTCATTGAAACCTCCTTGTTTTATAGCCGGGTAGATTCCTTGAGGCTGTTAAGAGGCAAAAAGGCCACAGATTTCTAAGAACCTGTAGCCTGATGGTATCCCTTTCTTATTCTACTCTGCGTGATATGGAATGTAAAGAGAAAAAACAGTTATAAACAAACATTCGTTCCATTGGTTCAATTTGCATTACAATTTAACTTACTCAACTTTCCCACTTAAAAAGTGGGCTTGAACCTTGATAAATTAATACAAATCTATAATATAATATATAAGAGTTCCGTCTACTGTGGTATAATAGAAATAACTACAAATCCACTAATACCAACGGAAAGAAGGAACTTTTATGAATTCTATTATAACAGATAATTCAAACGCTGAACATGTTATTTCATCCAAGATTGATACCTTTTTTACTAACTTTTCAATCGGCA
>JAAYJG010000324.1 GCA_012523055.1 Ruminiclostridium sp.
CCAGAACGATATCCACATCTTGTGATTGTGCCAGGGACATCCGCCCCCAATCCTCATGGCTTTTGGTGTAAAATCTGCCCGGAGAAGTGACTTGCCACACCAGATCAACGCCATTCCAGTCCATTTTGCGGTTATTGGACGTAATATGAACCGAAATCTGCTCTCCGGAAAAGGTCACGTTCTGCCGGCAAAGCTCTTGCTTGCCGCGGATAACCCGAACATCTGCCTCTACAGGATAAGTATTGCTGAATACATCTACTTTAACCTTGTTCGGCTCGACATGGTTAAATGAATCGGGGCAGCGAACATAGAAGGACGTACATGCTATTGGTGTGCCATCCCCAACAATAAATCGTCGCGGCGTAATGCTGTATTGCACTGCTTTTTCATCCTCTTCCTGCCGGATGACAAGCAAATGCTCCTTGTTTGTAGCCGAGCGGGTATCCACCTTCGGCAGAATGATTCTGTTTTGATTATCTGTTGCGGGAACATAGGACATGGTTTCAAAATCGATTCTTTCCAGTGCCGCCATGAATGGTACAGGGGTTTCAGAATTGCTGGGGATCTGCAGGGGATTGTTCTTTGGTTCCAGCCTCAGCCGATCCTTCGGAGCCTCCAGATACACCGTTATCGTTTCAGCAGAACGTTCGGCCATGGCGTTCATGACATTTATTGGAACGCCCGGTAAAAAGGCCGACAGCGGGTTGAGGGTTACCTTCAGCAGAAAATCCATCTGGTTTTGCAAGACAGCTGTCATGCGTCTGCGATCCGCGGCTGTCTGAGGCTGGGCAAGTTGGACATAAAACTCAGCCCATTTCCCGTCTTCAATAATTTTCTTATCAGTAATCTTCAATACCCCGGATTGAATGCCGCCACGAAAGCCGGCTCTGATATTTGGAGCATCTTCTACATTGAATTCAGGAGAAAGAACCATATATTCCCCTGTTTCTTCCGAACCTAATCTTATCGCTGCCTGCACCCGAACCGGTTCCCAGGTGAAAGACTGCGGGTTGTATTTCATCCGATATTCTTGTCCCATTGCCTGCCTCCGTTCGTTCAGCGAAATACCATTTTCCAGCCGGTGTTCAGCATGACCGTGATCGTTGCAAGGGTTGTTTTTTCCGGCACCGTCGCAGTAACCTGAATTGATTCCTGGATATCCTGCTTTACTGCGCTGTTTTGTTTAATTCTCACATTCAAAACACCCGTGCCACGAGCAGGCAGCACGAGCAGGTGCGAATCCTTCTGCATCTGTAAACTGATTTGCGCATTGGATGCAACGGTAGTTTGACCATCGCCGGCAACTCTCATCACACGGATACCGACGACCGCATCTTCACCGTCAGCAAGTACAACCTTATCTTTGGACAGTTGTAGAATATACCCTGCCGGCTGATCTTCCTTTGATTTTTCCCGTTGGGTTGAAGGTTGTCTTGTTTTCGCCCTGGGCGTTGTGGCACCGGGTTTTTTCTTCTTTTTTGCGATTGAAACAGCAGTCACCGTGACCACAGCAGCACCGCCAATGACGACTTCAAAAGGAATATCTCCATCACCCTCGGTATCATATGGCGAAGGATCGTTATTATCTGTTTCATCAGGAGTTGTTGTTCCAGAGTCGTTTTTATCAGAAATGATTGCTGGCATACCCAGTGCGCCACATTCGCGGCAATAATGTACACAGTCTTCATCCAGCCAATGAGGATTGTCGTATCCACAATGATTGCATCGGGTATCATATTCTTCACCGGATACATTCAACATCAATAGTGGTATCATACAGATCAGCACTGATATCAATATGCACCCATGTCTAATGTGATGCTTTTTCATGAAGTGCCCCCCAAACGTTTTTAGCATTATGATACTACCTATGTGTATTTCAGCTATAACAGTAAAATCATTATATCAAATCATTGGAGTAAATGATATCTTGAATTATGCACGCAAAAAATGGAAAGGCGCCCTGCAAATCAGTAATAATCTGTATTTGCAAAGGCGCATTTATACATAAAAGTATGTTCATGTTATATTCAGCCTGTAAGCAAAAGATTTGTTGATTTCAAGTTTGTGATAGATGTGGCTCAATGCCGCGTATCCGATGTTCTTGCTATCATCGCCGTCGAATGTTTCGTTAGGGTCGATGTGATGGTAAGCTTCGGTTTTTCCGCCTTCTTTTCAGCCGATTCTTGTCAGCCCTCGTTGATCACTCCACCGGCAGAATTATAAATTTTAAACCATATCTTTTCACCATTTTCATAATACTCTTCACTACTAACCTGCCCGTCAGGATACCACCATCTTTTCAATCCATGAGGCAACCCATAATTGATGGGGATTTCCACCATGATTTGACCGTCCTCATACCATCTTCTATGTACGCCATGCTCAACCATCTTTCGGGTGGCTCCTGAGCCTTCACTGTAGGCAGGGTTAAGTGCATATGAGAACTCATAATGTTTTTGACCATTCGAATAAAATTCTTCATCCAAAAGCAGGTCGCCATTGACATAGGTGCGTTTTTTGGATATGACACCGCTTTTGTAATAATGGGTATTCACTCCATGTAAAATACCGTCTACATAATTAGCTTCCAAGGCTAATTCACCGTTGATATACCAGGTCACTTCCTTGCCCTGTTTTTTTCCATCATAATAGCATACTTTTTTAGCCCGTTTGGTATTATCGTCTCTATAGCAGGAGACACTCAAGCCTTGAGCGATGCCGTTGACATCGTAATAGATGATGGTATCGACATACCCATCAATTATCTTCTCGGTAATTATATGCTTCGTCAGTTTGGAATAATCAAATGTATGCTCACATCCGTCAAAGTCATACATATCCAGATCAATGCCGTCCGGGGTGGGTTGAGGTGTGCTCTTTTTTGTAACAATGACCTGCAATTCCTTACTATCGATAACAGTTTGATTGGCATCGAACAGATGGGCTGATATGTTATAAGTACCCGCGTCAATATATTGATGCCTTGTGGAGGAATTGGACAAAGGCACGCTCTGCTCGCTGCCGTCTCCAAATATCCACTTTAGGGTATAGGGCAGGTTGTCGGGCCTTACGACCGCGGTAAAGGCAACTTCCTCGCCAGACAGGATTTTATCCCTGTCAGAGGTAATGGTAAACTCCTGTAAGCCTTCATTGCCAAAAACGACGGACAGATTATTCAGATCAAAAGCGGCGGTGTGCTTCCTTCCGTTCTCATCAATGAAATAAACCTGCCGTGGCGTTCCGGCCCGGATATATCCCAAAAGGGTAAAGTTCATTGTCCATCTACCGCTGCTGTCCGTCGTTCCGTTCCATTGTCCGCCTGCTTCAGCACCGACAGACAGGCCGGCTTTGTTACCCATTGAGCTGTTCACAGTGACACTCAGGGTATATGTTTTATTTAGTTCGGCAACGACCTTGTCCCCATATTCTTTTTTAAACCTTTGGCGTTCGCTCCACTCGTAGTCTCCGACAACCTCATTCAGTATGGTTTCCAGATACCCGGAAAGATGCTGTGCGTAATTTTCAGACAGTCTTTCCTTCAGTTCATCGTTTAAATAAGCACCGCCGCCCGTGATGGTGCTGCTTTCCCCTTGTTGGCCAATGATTCCCTGAGCCGTTAAAAGCTCGGGGTCATCCCAAATAGCCCTGACATACTGCCGGATATCGGCATTAATCCGTTCATTTAAATTCTTCGGGCTGGCACTGACGATCTGATAAAAGGCATCGTACCATCCTTTTCCGTCCCTAATGTCAATGGTGCGGTTCAGGCTGTTATTCTTGTTATAATAATAGGCATAGGCTTTTTCATATTGGGATTCCTTGCTGGATATGGCTGCTTCAGCAAACTCCCTGATGGAAAGATTGATCAATGAAGCCCCCAGCATGCCGATATTTGCACCGGATTCTCCGAACTTTGAGATCAGTGTTCCGATCGCCATTTCGTAAGCGTTTGCGGCTGCGCTTGTGTGCTTCCCATCTCTGATGTCAAAGTAGATCTGTATGGGGGTAATCACCTTTCCCATGTTTCCCATGGCCGTGTTCAATTTTTCAAACCCCGGCAGGGAATTATCCAGAAAGCCGGTACCAATCGACCCTATGTTAAACCACATGGTTGCTGCTGTCCAGCCCTTCTTCAGTGCCTGCCTATCCAGCTCAGCCGCGCTGAATTGGTTAATGGCGTTTACATTCAGCCCCCCTATATTGCGGAAATCAGGGTAGTAGTAAAACACTTCCGCCATGGGGTCATAGTAATCACTGTTTTCAGTTTCGGCCACACCATAACGGGATAAATGATGCGTTTTGATGGTAATGGTGCGGTTTTTCTGCTCATACGGAATATCTTCCCATTCTCCCGCAGCCGGATTATAGTAAAAGGCTCCATAGGGCTTGTCTTCGGGTACTGAAATCGCAATTTCAACTGGGGAGGTGAATTGGGTTTGATTTCCCAGTTGAATATCAAATGCCTGAACAAAATTCAGATTGCTGGCAGGCTTCAAATCATGAGCCTTCTTAACCGACAGTATTTTACTTTCGGTCAGGTTTACGAAGGGGATGGTAACAGACAGGTCACCGGAGACCACTTTGGCCGTACCGGTTTCAGGGGTGATTTTCTGATAGATCTGATATCCCGCCTGTGGATTCGAAGCCTGTATAACTACGGGTACCTTATGTACAGGTGGAGTATAGACTCCCATCCCTCTGAATTTTTCAAAGGTTCTTTTCACGAGGGCAATTCCCTGTTCTCTGGTGGCGGGGCCTTTCGGGTCCATCCTGTTCCCACCGACGCCGCCGATGATGCCATTTTT
Source organism: Ruminiclostridium sp. (assembly GCA_012523055.1). GTDB lineage: Bacteria > Bacillota > Clostridia > DSM-8532 > DSM-8532 > JAAYJG01. The sequence continues at coordinate 4,809 of JAAYJG010000324.1, forward strand.
ACTCATAAATCCAACAGCGTCCAAAGCCCAGTCTGAAACCTGGTTTTTATCGGAAAAGGTAAGGGGATAGCGCCCTGGAATTAATGAAAGATCCACAGCTGCCAGCGTCCTGTAAAACATGACGGCAATCTGTTCCCTGTTCACATTATCATACGGCGCGAACAAGGTTTGCTCTGCATTAACTCCGTTGACAATACCGAGGGCGTTAGCCTTTAATATTTCAGGGTTGTTTGTATCGGTGAACCGGTTGAAGGAAGGCAATAGGGAAGTTTTACCCGATAATGCCTCATACAGCTTTACAGCCAGTTCACAGAACTCCTCACGGGTGATACTCCTTTGGTAATTCCCAAGCACGGTTTGTGTAACCAATCCGTATTCCTTTGCCTTTTCAACCTCCGGTACCGCCCAGCTGCTGAGTGTTGTACTGGCATATGTGGGTATTGCGGAAAACATGAGCAAAGTTACCAGTAAAAAAATAATTATTCTGCGCTTGTTCTGGATTTTTACCATGACTGTAATCCTCCTTGCATATACACCTATTTCTTTTCTACATCCCTGTATGTGCTATTGCATTAGTAACTTACTGCTGCAAAACAAATCACTGTGATATAAATGAAAACCACGAGTAAAAGTACTTTTTCACTTTCATTGTTAACCATCTTTTCAACGTAGATTGTGTTTATGCTGAGTATCGCTTACATTTATCTGCCATATTTTTCTAACCTTCTGTTGGCCAATATAAAGGCTTGTTCTCTAGTTGCGGTTCTCTTTGGATTAAAACGACGGCAAACTGCCATCAACTTCCGTTATACTGCAGATTTCCGATAATATTATTATAGCATGGCAAACTCTGCAACAGTCCGCAACCTTGTTTTTGTCAATGACAAAACGAGTCACAAAATGTGACAAGGTTCTGCTCAGTTCTTCAATGATCCCCCAAAATCTTGTTGTTCGTTATGCTCTATGCTATATTTAAAAAGAGGTGCTTTTGATGGAATTCCATGATAAATTGAATTTTTTAATGAATATTACTAAGACCACGAACAACAGTCTGGCAATGACCTCATCGTTAGATCCCTCTTATATCAGCCTACTTCGTAACGGAAAGAGAAGGCCGGTGAAAGAGGCCACTTACCTGGTAGCCTTTGCCCAGTTTTTTTCTAAAAGGCTACATTTAACAGGGCAAATGAAAGTATTCAGGGAGGTATTGTTACCCTATACCCTGTTTCCAGAAAATGAAGGGGACTTGGCTAACTTCCTTTATCATTGGCTTGTGAACAACAATTCCAGTCTTGATCACTTGAGGCATTCACCTATGAAAAAGCTTACCGATGCAGCCCCAAAGGAGAATCCTTGTGAGAATTTACAGTCAGACATGATTCCGTTTTCCAATATCACCTGCGGACTTTACCGGGGTATACAGGAAAGACGATTGGCCGCGGTTCACTTTCTGGGCGCAATTCTTAATCAGAATACCCCGCGGACCCTCCTTTTTTTCAGTGATGAAGACATGAGCTGGATGACTGGTGATCCTATCTTCTATCAGAAGTGGTCTCAACTAATGGGCCAACTCGTTGCAAAAGGAAATCGGATAAAAATTATTCACGATATAACCCGTGGTTTAGATGAAATACTGGCTTCAATTCAGCTCTGGGTTCCCCTATATTTGTCCGGTGCCATTGAACCTTTTTATTATCCCAGAAAACGGGACGGCATCTATAAAAGATCGCTATACATCGCACCCGGCTTGTGTGCCGTTTCTTCCACCTCTATTGGAACAATGACCGCTGACGAATCCACCGCTGTTTTTCATCAGGACCTTTCCATGATACAGGAGCTTGAAAATGAATTCAATCATTACCTATCCCTATGCAGACCTCTTATGAGCATTTTCACTCCGGATCAGCACCAGAATTATCTATCCCTTTTGGAATCCTTTGAAAAAGAGCAGGCATCTACCCTGTTGAAAACCCCGCATCTTTCCATGCTTTCCATGCCCGAACCCTTAATGGAATCTGTTTTATTGCGATATTATCAGACAAGCTATGATGGAATTCAAAGTTTTTATAGAAAAAGACTTGAAAATTTTCGAAAAAGTTTGAAAAGACATGCCTTTACGGAAATTTTCAGTATTCCAAAACAAGATAATTTGCTGGCGGGCAAAACAAGGATCAACCTGCCTGATCCCTTTGAATCCATTGAAGGTTACTATACCCCTGAGGATTACCGCCAGCATCTGGATCACGTGGCTGCCCTGATAAAGCGTTATGGCAACTATAATGTATGCATTGAAAAAAAAGAATGTAGTCTGGGATATTCTCTTTATGCAAAAGAAAGCACCGGCATAATCGTGGCAAAAAACACAATGCCTGCTGTTGTTCTTTTTATTCAGGAAAGCAATTTATTTGCCGGGTTTTGGGATTTTCTCCTTGAGTTGAAAGAACAAAATGAGGGCCAGGAAGTTACTTGCTTGAATCATTGATAGGAAAAAACCTATAGGCTCAATTCTTCAGATCAGAAACACAAGGGGACGGTTCTTCTGTGTTGTTGAACACGGAGGAACCGTCCCCTTGTGTTCCCATTCTGGCAAAGAGGCCTGTCTGAGGGACGGGGGTGACAGCTGTTAGTGTCAAACTCCCGTCCCTCAGACACTTATTGCAGACTTGGAATGGCAATTTCCCGTTATTTTTATAGCAATATCTTGATATCCAAGGTCTTTTGTTTATAATATAATTTCCATGTGAAGTGTATGGACACAGAAGAACCGTCCCCCTGTGTCCCCTAAGTATTACATGAAATGGAGATGATAAAATGAAAAAAAGACTTATTGCAATGTTTCTTTGTTTGTTGATGTTGATCCCGTTTGCACCGCAGGTTCTCGGTGCAGAAATTCCGCAAACGCTCGAAGCGCCGCTTCACCTGACAGCCCGTTACGACACAAGCTGGGGCCCTGTTTTCCGCTGGACTGAGCCTGAAAGCATTTCAAAGCTTTATACTCCAGGCCCGGATCAAATTAATGCAACTGTTCTTGCCCAAATGGATGTAAAAATCGATGACGGCCCGTGGCGTTCTGAAGCAGAGAACCTGAATCCCAGGAAGGAATGGCTGAGAAATCCTTTTATATTCGGCTCGGGAGGATACAGGCATGATGTGAATAATGTGATAGATGTATTTATCGTTCAAAACAATTTTGATGAAAATTTCAGCTTCGAAAACAAGACCTATCATTTCCGTGTGCGTCATCTGGTTGAATATGAAAAGGACGGCATGTACCACTATGTCGTCGGGCCTTTCTCACAGATCGCATCTTTTGGCAAGAACGCCCCAACCGTCCTTCCTGATACCCTTGAAGCTCCACCAAAGCTGAGGGCTGAACTGTTGAAAGATAATAATGGTGTACCCTATTTTCAACTGAATTGGGATATCCCCGAAAGCGTTACAAAAGCAAACCAAATGAAAGGGGTTTCTGCTTTTGTTGACTGGAAGATCAGTGATGGAAAATGGGCTTCGGAATCCGGTCTGATGGTTCATTCCACGGGTTCACAGCTGGACAACAAGCTGACTGTGTATCCGAAAGATACCGGTGGCTTTGGCGAAGTGAACATTGAAGCCAATCTCTATTCCTTCCGCGTGTTTTTCAAGTTCGATGTGAGCTATGGATCCGTGGTTTCCCCCTACTCCATCCCGGTAAGTATCGGCACCCCTGCCTATAAATACAAGGGCGCCAGTAGTTGGGCTGTACCCGAGCTGAACAAAGCCTCGGAATATGGTCTCATCACCGACAGAATCATGGGCAACATGGCCGACCCCATCACCCGCGAGGAATTCTGCGAAGTGGTTGTCCGGCTGTATGAAACCGTAAGCGGCACAAAGGCTACCTATTCGGCTACCGATGCCTTCAGTGATACAACCAACCCTGAAATATACAAAGCCTATGAGCTGAAAATCGTCAATGGTGTTGGCGGGGGTAAATTTGCGCCAAACGAGCTGATCACCCGCGAGCAGATCGCAGCCATGATGCATCGTGCAGCCAAAGCGATGAGACCGAATGCAGATTTCAGTACCGACGGTGCTGCCAAGTACCCGGATGAAAAGGACATCTCCGGTTGGGCCCTGGAATCGGTTCTGTTTATGAGCAAAAATGGATTAATGACCAATATCAACGGAAATTTCGTACCAAAGGGCACCACCACCCGCGAACAGGCTGTGGTCATTGCGGTAAGGACCGTTGAAAGGTACAGCCAGGCAGACTGATAAGCTAAAAAATATCAGCGGAATTCTTAGCCGAAGCGCATCACCGGCACCCTCAGACTTTGGTTATTGCTATTAGGAAACACAGAAGAACCGTCCCCCTGTGTTCTTTCTTTAAAATAAGGGAACCGTCCCGGTGACTCACAAGCTGAGCACACAGCAAACCCCCGGTGAATCAATCCCCCTGCACCGGGGTTTTGTTCTGCTCATATTTACAAAAGGGACAGGTTCCTGTGTAAATGTGGGTCAGCTGCCGGTGCTCTTATAGTGTCTGACGCCAAATCTCCACACCATGATTGAAAACAGCAGAAACAGGAGACCCGCGGGCAATGCCAGGAATGCCTTGCCATACCCCTCTCCCCAGCCGCATGCTGCAGATGCGGGGTAATAGCTGACAACCAGCATGGGCATAAAAAAGGTAAACAGGTTCCGCAGTATTCTGGGCATATGCTCTATGGGGCAGCGAGTGACCTGATAGCTGGCATTGGTGAAAATGAAGATCCAGTCCAATGCCTTAACCGTAAAGAAAGCTATCCCGGAGGTCATGATGAATACCCCGGTGTATGCGCACAGGCCCCCTGCCAACCCCTGCAAAATCGTGAATACGTTCAGCAGTGTGGGATGGAAGCCCTGTTTTATCAAGGACCAAATAATAAAACACCCTCCCCCGAAGACTCTGGATATTCTGTGAATATGAAAGTAGGATGCAGCCACCAGGGTGATCGATGAACGCGGGCAGAGCAAAACCCTGTCAAAATCACCGGTCTGAATCATCTTCCACGGAAAATAGTCAAACCCGCGGAAAAAGGTTTCAGCCAGGCCAAAGCTGGTCACTGCCATGGCATATATCAGCACAATTCTTTCCACAGACCATTCACCGATGCTTCCAAACCGTGAAAAGAGGAAAAAGAGCCCAATGGGATCGGTGATGACAACAATAAGCGTCTGTAGCACCATAATTGGCCATCCCTTATATTGCAGTCCCGACAAAAAATTCATCCGGATATGCTGTAAGTATACCTTTAGCTCTTTCATGTCAACCTCCCTGAATAATTACGGTTTGAAGACGCTTTGTCATCAGTGCCTTCCCTGCTATAATAAACAAAGCAGACCAAAAAAGCTGCAGACATATAGCCCCTCCTGCTTCACCCGGGGCAAGAGTACCCAGGTAAAGCCGCACGGGAATGTCCAGATACCCTGCAAAGGGTTGATAAAACAGGATTTTTTGCAGCGAGTCGGGCCACAGCTGCAAAGGCAGAGTACTTCCCGAGAGAACCATGCCAATAAGCATCATGATATAGGTGGGACCATCTCCCCAGGTAATGTTCAAGCGCACGGCACAGATCAGCATGGCATAAGAGGAGCAAAGAAAGAAAGCACTGACCGTTGATATCAGCATTAAAACCAGCCCACTGACGGATTTCGGTGGTAACATACGCATGGCTTCAGGCATAAGCATGCCTGCAAGCAGCGTAATGGATCCTCTCCAAAAAAGCGGTGTCAGTCTTCCGGCGGCTGTTTTTGAAAACCAGTGAAAATATAGATCCAGCGGGCGGCACATCTCCACCCCTACATCACCGCTGGTTATTTTTTTCAGGATCTCCGCGTCAATGCTCATCGGCTGCATCAGGAACAGAACCTGAGCAAGCCAGGAGTATGTAATGGCTTGCTTCAGTGTCATCCCGGCCAGTATTCCCGCTTCCTGCCTTTGAGAAAACCGGTAAAACACTGAATAAACCGCGATCTCAATGATCACCCAAATAATCCCCGTGGATGCCCCTGCCAGGCCTGCAAGCCTATACTGAAGGCCTTCGGCAATCTTTATCCGAAACAGTGAAAAACACGCCCGGGCATTTGCAAGGATCAACTTTCGTTTCTGCATGTACGCCTCCCTCTTTAGATCAAACACATCTCCTGATACATCCGTGCGATAATCCCATCTATATTTTCTTCCTCCATGGATATGTCCTTCAGCGGCAGCTGACGCGCAATTCGTTCTATCATGGTGTATGCGGCGGTTGTTGACGGATTGAAAAAAACAGACCATATCTTTCCGTCGGTTTCGATTTTTTCCGCACCTTCCAGCTTGCATGGTTCAACCTCGTGCAGCAGAGTGGCCTTAATCCTGCGCAGCGGTGCAAACCTGCTTTTCAGCCCCGCCATATCTCCGTCATATAACAGCTTGCCATGTCCTATTACCATAACCCTGCTGCAGAGAGCTTCGATATCATCCATATCGTGTGTGGTGAGAATAACGGTGATTCCCTTCTGTCGGTTCTCTTTCTTAAGAAAATCGCGCAGGGCCAGCTTTGATACCGCGTCCAGGCCAATCGTAGGCTCATCCAGGAAAAGGATTCTCGGGCTATGGATCAGGGATGCCGTCATTTCGCAGCGCATCCTCTGGCCCAGGGACAATTGCCTGACCGGAATTTTCAACAGCCCGGATACATCCAGAGCTTCCACCAGCTCGGTCAACCTTTTTTGATATTCCTTTTCAGGAACGTTGTAGATATCCTTTAAAAATCGGAAAGAGTCATTCACCGGCAAATCCCACCACAATTGACTTCTTTGCCCGAAAACCACACCGATTTGAGAAACATGGGCAATCCGCTCCTTCCAGGGTACCCGGCTAAGAATTCTGCATTCCCCCCGATCCGGTGTTAAGATTCCGCTCATGATTTTTACCGTTGTGGATTTACCGGCACCGTTGGGTCCGATATAGCCCACCAGCTCGCCCTCCTGAATTTGAAAACTCAGATCATCAAGGGCCTGAATGATCTTCGTTTCCCGGGAGAATACACCCCGGAGTACACCAAAACGGCCTTCAGGGCGCTGGTGTATTTTAAAGCTTTTTGAGATACCCGTTAACATGATTTGCGGCATGAAAAATCCTCCCTTCATCGGTTTTTGCGGTGTTTTCATTGTAACGGAAAACCGTGCTAAAACAAAATTCCGTTGGTCATGATCCGATAGGTTGCCTGGATTTGAATGAAACCGAACGCGGGTTTTCTCAAAATATTGGAAAATATCTTGACAAGTTGATGTTTTGCAGTTATGCTATATATATTATTGATGCTTGACACACCAGGTCTATTATTTTACTGTCAAAAAGGTGCTTTGGAGGCTGCAGGAATGCAGTTTTTTTATGTGAAAAAACAAGAGGCGGAAATTTTCCGTCTCTTCGCTTCTTTCGGGCATTTAAATGGAGTGAGGCTCTGGGGACATTTACATTGGGGACAGGTTCCTGTGTAAATATTATTTACACAGGAACCTGTCCCCAATGTAAATTATCCCTTTAAAATGTCCTCTATCCTATCTAGTTCATCCTTTGAAAAAACAAGATTTTTTATGGTTTTAACGCTGTCATCTATCTGTTCGGTTTTGCTGGCACCTATCAGCGCGGAGGTAACCCGTCCACCGCGGAGCACCCATGCCAAAGCCATCTGCGCCAGGGTTTGCCCACGTTGCCGCGCCAGATCGTTTAGCTTGCGAACCTTATCCAGCTTGTCATCGGTGAGGCTTTCCGGTTTGAGGAAAATGCTTTGGCCGGCTGCTCGGGAATCAGCAGGAATACCGCCTAAGTACTTGCCAGTCAGAACACCCTGAGCCAAAGGAGAAAAAACAATGCATCCAACACCTTCTTTTTCAATAAGGTCTAACAGGCCATCCTCCACCCAACGATCCAGCATGGAATATCTGGGTTGGTGAATCAGACAGGGGGTTCCAAGCTGTTTTAGGATGGCGCAGGCCTTCTGCATTTCCACAACCTTATAGTTTGACAACCCGATATACAAAGCTTTGCCCTGACGTACAATCAGATCCAGTGCCGACATGGTTTCCTCGAGGGGAGTATTCGGATCGGGCCGATGATGGTAGAAAATGTCCACATACTCCAGCCCCATTCTTTTCAAGCTTTGATCCAGGCTTGACACCAGGTACTTTTTGGAGCCCCACTCACCATACGGGCCTGGCCACATATAATAGCCAGCCTTTGTGGAAATGATCATCTCATCCCGGTACCCCTGAAAATCCTGTTTCAGGATTCTCCCAAAATTCTCCTCGGCGGAGCCCGGAGGCGGACCATAGTTATTGGCCAAATCAAAATGGGTGTTGCCGGACGTAAAGGCATGTCGCACAATGTCACGGCCATTTTCGACTAAATCCCTTCCACCAAAATCGTGCCAAAGGCCCCGGGATATCGCCGGAAGCATCAGGCCGCTTCGCCCGCACCGGTTGTATTTCATCGATGCATATCTTTCATTATCTGCTAAAAACATAAAAAACTCCTTTGAATAAACCCCCATCCTCCGCCCTTGTATATCAA